>NZ_JBSVXD010000025.1:0-47450 GCF_054070755.1 Pseudomonas sp. SDO5591_S426
TGATGGAGCGATAGTCGAGATACAAGGAGCTGCCGAAGGCTGCGATCTTTTGATCTTTTAGCTCAACCGAAACCCACCCATCTGCCGCGCCAGATCATCCGCCAACCGCTGCAACGTCTGACAGTCTTCGCGGCAGACTCTCACCTCTCCGGCCGTGGCCCGAGCCAGATCGGAAATCCCCTGCACATTGCGGTTGATCTCTTCCGTCACCGCCGACTGCTCTTCCGTGGCCGTGGCCACTTGATGGTTCATGTCGCTGATACGCTCAACCTGTCCAGTAATCGCAGTCAACGAAGCTCCGGTGCGCTGGCTCGATTCAACGCCTGTGCCGGTTGCCGCTTGACCGCTGTGCATCGATGAAACCGCATTCTCCGCGCCCTGCTTGAGGCTGCCGATCATCTGCTGGATCTCATCCGTGGACGACTGCGTACGCCGCGCCAAGGTCCGCACTTCATCGGCAACCACCGCAAACCCACGTCCCATATCCCCGGCCCGAGCCGCTTCAATGGCCGCATTGAGCGCCAGCAAGTTGGTCTGCTCGGAAATCCCGCGAATCACCGCCAGCACCTGATCGATGGACGCCACCTGATGGGCCAATTCGCCGACCGCAGTGGCGGCAATGCCGATTTCTTCGGACATGCTTTCGATGTGCCGGATCGAACCGCCCACCACTTCCCGTGCCTGCATCGCTTCATCCCGAGCCGTTTGCGAAGCGACCGCCGCATTGCCGGCGTTCTGCGCAATCTCCTGCACGGTCAGGCCCATTTCGTGGACGGCGGTGGCGACCATGTCGGTCATTTCCTGTTGGCGGCCGGAGCGTTCAGCGGTGTTATCCACAACCTTGGCCACTTGGCCCACCGCGATGCGCAGACGCTCGCTGGTGGTCAGCACTTCGCCAATCATGTCTCGCTGACTATCGAGAAAGCGATTGAACCCGCGCGCCAGATCGCCCAGCTCATCGGCGCGGCTGGAATCTAACCGGTGGGTCAAATCTCCACCACCGCTACCGATGGCCACCAGCGCCGCTGTTACCTGACGAATCGGTCGCACCAGCCCACGAGCCAGCAACACCACCAGCAACAGGCAAACCAATGCCACCGCCAGGCCGATGCCACTGCTCATCCACATGGCGCGGCGGGCTTCGGCGTAGATCTGCGACTGTGGCACTTCGGCCACCAGGGTCCAGCCTAGATCGCGCAATGGCAGGCTCAGGGCGAGGAAATCTTCTCCGTCGCGCTGGAAGCCGCTGCTGATGGCAGTTTTTTGACCCATGACCGCTTGTGCGGCATCTGCACCGATTTGCTCGGCCAAGGTGCGTTTACCGCTGAACTGCGCTTCAGGATGAACCTGGATCAAACCGTCGGAACGCACGAGATAGACCTTGCCGTGCTCGCCGAAGCTGAAGTTGTGGATCAGCTCCGAAAGCTCTTTCATGCTCAGGCCAAGCCCGGCTACACCCACAATTTTGCCGGCTTGCTCGACCTTGAGATCGATGAAAAGCGCCAATTCTCCGGTCGCCGTGTCGTTGTCGATATTGAGGGTGCGCGGCTGGTTGCTGTCCAGAAATGCGTAGAACCAGGCATCTTTGGGGTTGGAACGACTGAGGGTCCGGTCCAGGCCTTTCTCGGTGAAGTAATGGTTGGACGCGGTGCCGACAATCAGCGCGGTAAAGGCCTTGTGCTCGGCGCGGATGCCTTCGAGATAGGTGGTAAACGTACCAATCTGGGCACTGTTTTCACCTTCGGCCAGCCAGTCGCGCACCATGCTGTTGCTGGCGATGTCCTTGGCGGCAGTGAGCGGTTGAACGAGGATGCGCTCGATGTCGTTGCGCATCGCTTCGATGCTCGACGGCAAGGCTTGCTCGACCAGATAGCTCTGGGCGAGGCGGTTGACCACAAGGGTATAAATGCCAACCACGATCAGAATACTGACGAGCAGGGCGGTGCCCATACTCAGGATCAACTGCCATTGAATACTGCGTCGCCAGAACTGCATGGAGCACCCCCAAAGAATAAGAGGCTGAAACACTGCAACAGCCGTGCCGATTGTATACAACGCAACCGACAATCTATTCTTTGGTTGTGCGCAAAGCCGATCAGGCCTGATTGATCGTCTTGGAGATCACTTCAACCGTGGCGCTGACTTGCTCTTGGTAACGGTCGAGTTCGAGCTTGTGCTGCTTTTGCATTTCGATCTGCTGGGAGCACAGATTCATCGCGGCCAGTACCAGCAGTCGGTCACCGATCAGCGTCGGGTACTTTCTTTTGGTGTCGGCCAGGGCAGCCTTCAACATCATGGCCGCGTCCAGCAGGGTCTGCTCTTCCCCGGCCGGAGCCTTGATCGAATAGTCCTCCCCCAGGATCGAGACGACTTTCACACCCGGGCCGTAACTCATGCGCTGACTGGGCCAGCGCTGACACGCTCAACCAGGGCCTGGATACGTGCGGCGGTGGCGCCTTGTTTCTCTTCCTGCTCCATCAGGCTCAATTGCAGGCTTTCGTTTTCATCCTTGGCCTGGGCCAGTTCGGCGCTCAGGGTCTGGTTGGTGCCGAGCAGGGTCTGGTTCTGTTGTACCAGGTCGCTGACCAGCTGTTCCAATTGGCTTAGGGATGCTTCCAACATTTTGATTTTCCAGGCATTTTCAAAGGGCGCGTACGATAAAGAAAAGTCACCGTGGATGCCAGGGTTATACGGGCGCAAGGCCTTGATTTTCCTGACGAGTGACCGTTCTTGCGAATTGTAGAGACTGTGATCGGCCCATCTGGTTCCTGCACTTCGTCGCCATGGCGTTTGTGCGGCAAAACCGCGCAGGGCCTCAAGACTTTAGTCGCATGACCGATAAGTCATTCATACGTCAGCCTCGCCACCGCTCTGGTGCGCCCTTTTCGGTAAACACCATGTCCCTTCGTAATATGAATATCGCGCCGCGAGCGTTCCTCGGTTTTGCCCTGATTGGCGGTTTGATGATGCTTCTGGGCGTGTTTGCCCTGAACCAGATGAGCAAGATCCGCGACGCCGCCGAGAACATCACCGTCAGCAGCGTACCGAGCATCAAGAGCCTCGACGAATTCACCCAACTGACCCTGCGCCTGCGCGTGCTGTCCTACCGTTTGCTGGTCAATCGCGAGCCGGACGTTCAGCAAAAAACCATGGAATTGCTGGAGATGCGCAACCAGCAGATCCGCGCCGCCCAGACCACCTACGAAAAACTGATCAGCAGTCCGCAGGAACGTGCGACCTACGATCAATACGTGCAGTTGCTGGCGCAATACCGCCAGATCGAAGACCGGATGAAGACGTTGTCGCGCAACAACCAGGTTGACGAACTACGCAGCCTGCTCAACGCCGACCTGCTGAGCAACTCCGAGGCGGTCAATGCGGTGCTGAACAAGCTGCTTGAGATCAACACCCAGCAGACTCTCGACACCAACCAGCAAGCCGCCGATCAATACGACTCGGCCTTCAATCTGGTGATCACCCTGCTCGTCATCGCCACCGGCCTGACCATTCTGTTCGCCTGGCTGCTGACCAACAGCATCACAAAACCGATCGCCAATGCCTTGAATGCCGCCGAGCAGATCGCCGAAGGCAACCTGACGCGCCCGATCACCGTCGACGGTGAAGACGAGGCCGGTCGCTTGCTGCTGGCGATGTCGAAGATGCAGGACAAGCTGCGCGACACCCTGCAACGGATTTCCGGTTCGGCCACGCAGTTGGCCTCCGCCGCCGAAGAACTCAACAGCGTCACCGACGAAAGCGCCCGTGGCCTGACCCAGCAGAACAACGAAATTGAACAGGCCGCCACGGCGGTCAACGAAATGACCAGCGCCGTGGAAGAAGTTGCGCGCAACGCGGTCAGCACCTCCGAAGCCTCGAAGAACGCCACCACATCCGCCGGTGACGGCCGCGACCTGGTGCAGGAAACCGTGAGCGCCATCGAGCGCATGAGCGCCGATGTGCAGAGCACTGCGACTTTGATTGGTGACTTGGCCAACGAGTCCCGCGACATCGGCAAGGTGCTGGACGTGATTCGCGGCCTGGCCGACCAGACCAACCTGCTGGCTCTCAACGCCGCGATTGAAGCGGCGCGTGCCGGTGAAGCCGGTCGTGGTTTCGCCGTGGTTGCCGACGAAGTTCGAGCCTTGGCCCATCGCACCCAGCAATCGACCAGCGAAATCGAACGCATGATCGGCAGCATCCAGAGCGGCACCGAACACGCCGTGGATTCGATGCGCAACAGCACCGAGCGCGCCGAGTCGACCCTGAACATCGCCCGTGGTGCGGGAATGTCGCTGGACACCATCAACAGCGCCATCGTCGAAATCAACGAGCGCAACCTGGTGATCGCCAGCGCCGCCGAAGAGCAGGCGCAAGTGGCCCGCGAAGTGGATCGCAATCTGGTGAACATTCGTGATCTGTCGGTGCAATCGGCCACCGGCGCCAACCAGACCAGCGCGGCGAGCAATGAGTTGTCGCGCTTGGCGGTGGACCTGAACACCATGGTTGGACGGTTTAGCCTGTAACCGCTCTCTGTAGGAGCGAGCTCGCTCGCGATGATTTCAATAACAACGCGCCGAACCAGACTGCTCGCGTTATCGTTGACGTCCATCGCGAGCAAGCTCGCTCCTACAGTCCTGCAAAAGCTTTTTGACAGCATCACATTTCAACAGGTTAGAATCGCTGGCACGCAGACTGCATGGTCAGTTTGTGCCCGCCTTTCAGCTTTCTGGAGTACTGCCTTTGAATGCGACGACCATCAACAGCCTGTTCTTGATCGGCGCGTTGCTGGTAGGTGCAAGCATTCTGGTGAGTTCACTTTCGTCCCGCCTCGGCATCCCGATTCTGGTGATCATCCTGGCCGTTGGCATGGCGGCAGGCGTCGATGGCGGCGGCATTATTTTCGATAACTACCCAACGGCTTATCTGGTCGGCAACCTCGCGTTGGCGGTGATCCTGCTCGACGGCGGTTTGCGCACGCGGGTGTCGAGTTTCCGCGTGGCGTTATGGCCGGCACTGTCGCTGGCCACGGTCGGCGTGTTGATCACCACCGGGCTGACCGGCATGGCCGCGGCCTGGCTGTTCGACCTGAACCTGATTCAGGGCCTGCTGATCGGCGCCATTGTCGGCTCCACCGACGCCGCGGCGGTGTTCTCGCTGCTGGGCGGCAAAGGCCTGAACGAACGGGTGACCGCCAGCCTGGAAATCGAATCCGGCAGCAACGACCCGATGGCGGTGTTCCTCACCGTGACCCTGATCGACATGCTCGCCAGCGGCCAGACCGGCCTGCACTGGAGCCTGCTGACGCACCTGCTGCGCGAGTTCGGCATCGGTGGCGTCATCGGTCTGGGCGGTGGCTGGCTGATGCTGCAACTGGTCAACCGAATCAACCTGGCCACCGGCCTGTATCCGATCCTGGTCATCGCCGGTGGTCTGGTGGTGTTTGCCCTGACCAACGCCTTGCACGGCAGCGGCTTCCTCGCGGTGTACCTGTGTGGCCTGATGATCGGCAACCGCCCGGTGCGCAGCCGTCACGGCATCTTGCACATGCTCGACGGCATGGCTTGGCTGGCGCAGATCGGCATGTTTTTGGTGCTGGGGCTGCTGGTCACGCCCCATGACTTACTGCCGATTGCCCTGCCGGCACTGGCGCTCGCGCTGTGGATGATTCTGTTTGCCCGGCCGCTGTCGGTGGTGGTTGGCTTGCTGCCGTTCAAGGCGTTCCATGGCCGCGAGAAGGCGTTCATTTCCTGGGTTGGCCTGCGTGGCGCGGTCCCGATCATCCTGGCGGTGTTCCCGTTGATGGCCGGCCTGCCCAACGCCCAACTGTATTTCAACCTCGCCTTCTTTATCGTGCTGGTGTCGCTGTTGGTGCAAGGCACAAGCCTGCCGTGGGTCGCCAAGCTGCTGAAGGTGACGGTGCCGCCGGAGCCCGCGCCGATCTCCCGATCCGCTCTCGAAGTGCATGTCACCAGTGAGTGGGAACTGTTCGTTTATCGCCTCGGTGCCGAAAAATGGTGCATCGGATCGCCCCTTCGCGAACTGAAAATGCCCGAAGGCACCCGTATCGCGGCCCTGTTTCGTGGCCAACAACTGCTCCATCCGTCGGGTAGTACGGTGCTGGAAGTCGATGATTTGCTGTGTGTTATCGGCCACGAACACAACCTTCCGGCCCTCGGAAAGCTATTCAGCCAGGCGCCGCAACGGGGCCTCGATTTGCGCTTCTTCGGCGACTTCGTACTCGAAGGAGACGCCCAGCTGGCCGCAGTTGCTGCCCTGTACGGGTTAAAGGTCGAAGGCATCGATCCGGAGATGTCCCTGGGCAAGTTCATTGCCCAGAAAGTGGGGGGTGCTCCGGTAGTCGGCGACCAGGTGGAATGGAACAACACCATCTGGACCGTCGCGGTCATGGAAGGGAACAAGATCGGCAAAGTGGGCGTCAGATTCCCCGAAGGAAGTCGCCCGGGTCCGGGCTTGTTCCTCTAAACTCCATTCTTCGCCTCGTATTTGATCGGTCTTTATGTCAAGCCTGCGCACCTTTTTCATCATGGCCCTTTTGGGCCTGAGCCTCTCTGTCGGCACCTTGCAAGCCGCCGAACCGCCCACCCGCGAATCCGTACAGACGAGTCTGGACAAGATCGCTGACCGCAAACTGCCGGAGGCGGATCAAAAGGCTTTGCAGTCCGTTCTGCAAGGCACGCTGACGCAGCTCAACAACAAGCGTGACTACGAGCAGAAACTCAGCGACCTCAAGCAACAACTGGCCACGGCGCCCAAGCAAACCATCGAGAACCAGCGTGAGCTGACGCGTCTCAAGGCCAGTGCCGTGGTGCCGGTGGCGCAACGCTTTACCAAGGAGTCGATTCAGCAGCTCGAGCAAATGCTCACCGAGCGCTCGACCCAGCAAAGCGATCTACAGAAAGCTCTGGCCGACGCCAACAGCCTGATCATCACCGCCCAGACCCGCCCCGAACGCGCCCAGGCCGAAATCTCCGCCAGCCAGACACGCATCCAGCAGATCAACAACATCCTCAAGACCGGCAAAGACGCCGGCAAGACCTTGAGCGCCGAGCAGCGCGACCAGCTCAACGCCGAGCTGGCGGCACTCAACGCACTGATTCCGCTGCGTCGCCAGGAACTGGCCGGCAATACCCAGCTGCAAGACCTGGGCAACAGCCAGCATGACCTGTTGTCGGAACGATCCGACCGCCTGGACCAGGAAATCCAGGACCTGCAAAACCTGATCAACCAGAAGCGTCTGGCGCAGTCCCAGGAAACGGTTACCCAACAGTCGATCGAAGCGCAAAAGGCCGGTGGCAGCAGCCTGTTGGCCACTGAAAGCGCGGCCAACCTGAAGCTCTCGGACTACCTGCTCAAAAGCACTGACCGCCTCAACGAAGTCACCCAGCAGAACCTGCAGACCAAGCAACAGCTGGACAGCGTGACGCAAAGCGATGCGGCGCTGGACGAACAGATCAACGTGCTCAAGGGCAGCCTGCTGCTCTCGAAGATTCTCTATAAACAGAAACTGGCATTGCCGCGTCTCAAGGTCGACCGCGACCTGGCCGACCAGATCGCCGACATTCGCCTGTATCAGTTCGAAGTCAGCCAGCAACGGGAGTTGCTCAGCAACCCGGCTACTTACGTCGACAATTTGCTGTCGACCCAGCCGCCTGAGCAGGTCACTCCGCAGCTACGCAAGAGCCTGCTGGAGCTGGCGACCACCCGCGCCGACCTGCTGGAGCGCCTGAACCGCGAATTGAGCGCGGTACTCAACGAGTCCATCACCCTGCAACTGAACCAGAAACAACTGCTCAGCACCGCGCAAAGCCTGCGGGCGACGCTGGACGAACAGATGTTCTGGATCCCCAGCAACAAACCGCTGGACCTGGAATGGATACGCGCCGTGCCGGATCGCCTGGAACGTCAGGTCACGACACTGCCTTGGGCTTCCAGCCTCAGCGAACTGACTGACGGCCTGACCCAGCGGCCGCTGCTGTTCCTGCCGCTGGCATTGCTGATCGGTGCGTTGCTGTGGCGTCGCAAGAGTCTGTATGCCCGGTTGAACAAGGTTCACCAGGACATCGGCCACTTCAAGCGCGACAGCCAGTGGCACACGCCGCAGGCAATTCTGATCAACATCCTGCTGGCGATGCCGGTGGCGCTGGGCCTGGCCCTGTGCGGCTTGGCTCTGCAAATCGACGCCCGGGGGCAAAACGCGAACATGGGCGCGGCCCTGCTGCAAATGGCCCAGGCCTGGCTGGTGTTCTACACCGCGTATCGGATTCTGGCGCCGGGTGGCGTGGCGGAACTGCATTTCCGTTGGGAAAAGCCTCAGGTCGAATTCCTCCGAGGCTGGATCCGTCGCCTCGGCATCGTGGTCATGGCGCTGGTGGCGGTGGTTGCGGTCGCCGAACTGCAACCGGCAACACTGGCCGACGACGTGCTCGGCATGCCGGTGGTACTGACCTGCTACGCGATGATGACCTGGCTGCTCGGTCGCCTGCTGATCAGCAGCCCGACCCACGACAGCACGCCGCTGTTCCGCAAGTTCATGGCCATCATGTTCACCGCCCTCCCCGTCGCGTTGTTCGTGGCCGTGTGCTTCGGCTACTACTACACCGCGCTGAAACTCAGCGACCGATTGATCAACACCTTGTACCTGCTGATGTTCTGGCTGGTGATCGAAGCCACGTTCGTCCGCGGCCTGAGCGTGGCGGCACGGCGCCTGGCCTACCAGCGCGCCCTCGCCAAACGTCAGGCGGCGAAAGAGGCCGGCGATGGCGAAGCGGTGATCGAAGAGCCGACCATGGACATCGAAAAGGTCAACGAACAGTCCCTGCGCCTGATTCGCCTGGCACTGCTCGGTGGCTTCATGGCGTTGCTGTACTGGGTCTGGGCCGACCTGATCACCGTGTTCTCGTACCTGGACAACGTGACCCTCTACGAATACACCAGCGGCACCGGCGCCAACATGAGCATGGTGCCGATCAGCATCGGCGACATGCTCGGCGCGCTGATCATCATCGGCATCACCTTCGCCCTGGCGCGCAACCTGCCCGGTCTGCTCGAAGTGTTCGTGCTATCGAAGCTGAACCTGGCCCAGGGCAGCGCCTACGCCACCACCACGTTGCTGTCGTATGTGATTGCCGGTGTCGGTTTCGTCTCGACCCTGTCGACCCTCGGCGTGAGCTGGGACAAGTTGCAATGGCTGGTGGCGGCGCTGTCGGTCGGCCTCGGCTTCGGCATGCAGGAGATCTTCGCCAACTTCATCTCCGGCATCATGATCCTCTTCGAGCGTCCGGTGCGGATCGGCGACACCATCACCATCGGTAACCTGTCGGGCACCGTGAGCAAGATCCGCATCCGCGCCACGACCATCACCGACTTCGACCGCAAGGACATCATCGTCCCGAACAAGACGTTCATTACCGGCCAACTGATCAACTGGTCGCTGACCGACACCATCACCCGGGTGACCCTCAAGCTTGGCGTCGATTACGGTTCGGACCTGGATCTGGTGAAAGAACTGCTGCTCAAGGCAGCGCGCGATAACCCACGTGTGCTGAAAGATCCGGAACCTCACGTGTACTTCCTGAACTTCGGTGAAAGCACTCTCGACCACGAATTGCGCATGCACGTGCGCGATCTCGGCGACCGCAACCCGGTACTCGATGAGGTCAACCGCTTCATCAACCGCGAGTTCAAGAAGCAGCACATCAACATCTCGTTCCGGCAGATGGAGGTTTACCTCAAGAACCTCCACGGCCAGGAATACAAGATGGTGCCGATCGAACCGGAAACGAAAACCATCGTGCCGCTGACGGATGGCAAACAACCGCCGCAAATGCCCCCCGCCGCCAAGCTCGACTAACCGGCCTTTCCCCAGCAGAATGCTCGGACATTCTGCTGGAGCCGGCCCTTGAAAGCCCTCGACGAACTGACCTTCGATAACCGCTTCGACCGCCTGGGCGATACGTTTTCCGCCCACGTGCTGCCCGAGCCGATCGACAACCCACGCCTCGTAGTCGCCAGTCCCGCCGCCATGGCGCTGCTGGATCTCGACCCGGCCGTGGCCGAAACACCGGAGTTCGCCGAGCTGTTCAGCGGCCACAAGCTCTGGGCCGACGCGGTTCCGCGGGCGATGGTCTATTCCGGGCATCAATTCGGCTCGTACAACCCGCAGTTGGGCGACGGTCGTGGCCTGCTGCTCGGCGAGGTCTACAACGAAGCCGGCGAACATTGGGACCTGCATCTCAAGGGTGCCGGCCAGACGCCGTTTTCACGCATGGGCGATGGCCGCGCGGTGCTGCGCTCCTCGATTCGCGAATTCCTCGCCTCTGAGGCCCTGCATGCGCTTAACATCCCGACCACCCGGGCATTGTGCGTGATCGGCTCCGACACCCCGGTGTGGCGCGAGAAACAGGAACGCGCCGCCATGGTTCTGCGCCTGGCGCCGAGCCACGTGCGCTTCGGGCATTTCGAATATTTCTACTACACCAAACGCCCCGAGAAGCAGAAAGAACTCGGCGATCATGTGCTGGCCAACCATTTCCCCGAATGCCTGGAGCAACCGGAACCGTATCTAGCGATGTTCCACGAAATCGTCGAGCGCAACGCCGAGCTGATCGCCAAATGGCAGGCCTACGGTTTCTGCCACGGCGTGATGAACACCGACAACATGTCGATCCTCGGCATCACCTTCGACTTCGGCCCGTTCGCCTTCCTCGACGACTTCGACGCCAATTTCATCTGTAACCACTCCGATGATCAGGGCCGCTACTCCTTCAGCAACCAGGTGCCGATCGGCCAATGGAACCTCAGCGCCCTGGCCCAATCCCTGACGCCGTTCATCAGCGTCGAAGCGTTGCGCGAAACCCTCGGCCTGTACCTGCCGCTGTTCCAGGCTCATTACCTGGACCTGATGCGCCGCCGGCTGGGCCTGACCACCGCCGAAGACGACGACCAGAAACTGCTGGAACACCTGCTGCAACTGATGCAGAACAGCGGCGTCGATTACAGCCTGTTCTTCCGTCGCCTTGGCGAGGAATCACCCCAAGCCGCTATCGCTCGCTTGCGCGATGACTTCGTCGATATCAAGGGCTTCGATGCCTGGGGCGAGCTTTACATCGACCGGGTTGCCCGCGAAGGCGAGCTGGATCAGGAACAGCGTCGCGAGCGGATGCACGCGGTCAATCCGCTGTACATCCTGCGCAACTACCTGGCGCAAAAGGCTATCGATGCGGCGGAGAGTGGCGACTACTCGGAGGTTCGGCGCCTGCATGCCGTGCTGAGCAACCCGTTCGAGGAACAGCCGGGAATGGAAAGCTATGCCGAACGGCCGCCGGAGTGGGGCAAGCATCTGGAGATCAGTTGTTCTTCCTGAATCCGGTCAGATGAAGGTTTCCACCGACACACCAAAGCGTTCGGCCAACCAGCGGATCTGCCGCAGGTTGAGCTGACGCTTGCCGCTCAGAATCTCGGATACCACCGATTGGGTGCCGACACCGGGCAAGTCGCTTTGGGTCAGACCGTGGTCGCGCATCAAGTAGCCAAGAATGTCGGCCCCACTGGGCTTCGGCATAGGGTGATGTTTGTGATCCCACTCCTCAATCCAGTCACCGATGATATCCACCAGACTCATGAGCGGATGGGACTCATCATCGCCGGTCATCTCAAGCAACTCGTCCAGCGCCTGCGCCAGCAAGTCATAATCGTCTTCGTTTTTCGGTTTACGAAGTAACGGCGAAACGAACTCCCAATGCTCCGCAGCTCTCTTAATCAGGACACTCATGCTCTTTCCTCCTTCCATTTTCCGCGGTCATATTCGCGGTGATCCAGCACATGCTTGATATAAAGCTTTTGCGATCGATACCTGACAAAAGCGATCAGCCGCAGCTTGTTGCCACCAATATCAAAAACATGAAACTCACCCACCTTGTCGACGGCAGGAAACAAGGCCCTCATCGCCGCAAAATCCTGCGGCTTACTTCCTTTGACCAATTGATACCAATGATCCAGTGCAGTAGCTGCCCTTGGCCATTTGGTAGCGGCTTCACGTATTCGTTTTTCGGTGATGACATGCATGCAACATCCTTATCGCATTCTGCTATGGGGAGTTAATCACAGATCAAAAATATCGCAAGTTGCGATATCCACTACAAGACCAGTGGCCTGATCGAGTAGGACTCAGCCTAGTTTTATCGCCGCCCCCTGCACGATTGAAAATGTGAGCAGACGTCTCCAAATAGGACTAATCGGATTCTTCACAGGACCACCTACATGTCTGACCCACTGCTCATCCCCTGCCCCCACTGCAACGGCCTCAACCGCATTCCCGCCGAGCGCCTCAACGACCATCCAAAATGCGGACGCTGCAAGGCCGAAGTCCTGCTGAACAAGCCTTTCGAATTGAAACAGGGCGACTATGCCAGCCAGATCAAGGGCGACCTGCCGTTGCTGGTGGACGTGTGGGCGGACTGGTGCGGGCCGTGCAAGTCGTTTGCGCCGGTGTTTGAGCAGGCGGCGGCGCAACTGGCGGGCAAATGCCGATTGGCCAAGCTGGACAGCGAGGCGAATCAGCAGCTGTCGGCACAGCTGGGGATTCGTTCGATTCCGAGCCTGATTCTGTTCAAGAACGGCCGGGAAGTTGCACGCCAGAGCGGGGCCTTCCCGTTACCGCAATTGATGAGCTGGTTGCGCAGTCAGGGCATCTGAGTCGCCCTGACAGGTTTTCAGGCATTTTCCAGCAGGTTATGCAGCTCGACGAATTGCTGGGTCAGCTTGTGTCGTGGGTCGAGGTGGATCAGCGGTGTGTTGGCCTGGTGAGATTCGCGCATGCGCACCGAGCTTGCCAGATACACCGGCAACACCGGCAGGCCTTCGGCGATCAGTTCGTCGAGGATTTGCTGCGGCAGGCTGGCACGGGCCTGAAACTGGTTGACGACAATGCCTTCCACTTCCAGCCCTTCGTTATGGTCCTCCTTCAGTTCTTCGATTTCCGCCAGCAGGCCGTACAGCGCCTGACGCGAGAAACTGTCGCAATCGAAGGGAATCAGCACACGATCGGCGGCAATCAACGCTGAAACCGCATAAAAGTTCAGCGCAGGCGGCGTATCGAGGTAAATCCGGTCGTAGTCTTCGCTCAGCTCTTCAAGCAACTTACGCAGCTTGTTGATCTTGTGCTTGGCCTCAAGCTTTGGCTGCAAGTCAGCCAGCTCAGCGGTAGCGGTCACGACGTGGAGGTTGTCGAACGGGGTTTCGTAGATGTCGACCTGATTCTTCTTGGAGAACGGCCCGGACGACAGGGTCTGCTTGAAGAAATCGGCAATGCCCATCGGGATGTCACTGCCGGTGAGCCCTGTCAGGTATTGAGTGGAGTTGGCCTGGGCATCGAGATCCACCAACAAGGTGCGAAAGCCCTCGCTGGCGCTGACCGCCGCCAGATTGCAGGCAATGCTGGATTTGCCCACGCCACCTTTCTGATTGAACACCACGCGCCGCATGTCAAAACCTCCGTGTACCAAAGAATGACCGAGTGTAGTGTTCCACAGCGCTGCTTAGCTACCTCGCAGGCATGGGACTACACGGTCAGTCGTCATCTCTTGCGAAAAAACCGGCAAACATCCCGCTCAATCGCAACCAGAACCGACAGACGGGGTGATGAAAACGTGAATAATTGCCAAACGTTCAATTTTTGCGAACTAACCGGTACATCTCATTGAGCAAAATGTAACCAGCATTTGCTACACGTTCCCGGCACCGGGATAATGCGCACCACTCGGCGCCCAGCGCCACGTAGGTGTGCCGTGCATTTTGCGCCACTCACCGCGTCAACGGAGCCCGCAGGGGCGGGATGAATGTCTGTGATCAATTTCAACATCGCCCAGTGGCGCGCGTGGGCCCCGGGGCTCGAAAGCGTGGACGATTGGCAAGCCTGGAGTCGACAGCCGGTCGTACTGCCGGCCAGCGATGCCGCTCCTGACGTATCGTTCCTGCCCGCGATGCAACGCCGGCGCCTGAGCCGACTGGCGCGAATGGCGTTCTATGTCGGCTGGCCCCTGGCCGAAGGCCGCCAGGACCTGCCGCTGGTCTTTGTTTCCCGGCACGGTGAAACGCCGCGCACCTTTGACATTCTCAGCGATCTGGCCGTCGAACAGCCGCTGTCGCCGACGCAGTTCAGTCTGTCAGTGCACAACGCGATCATTGGCCTTTGGTCGATCATGCGCGGCGAAACCAGCGAAATGACCGCCCTCGCCGCCGCTGGGGATGGCCTTGAACACGGCATGCTGGAGGCAGCAGCCCTGCTCAACGAAGGCGCACCAGCCGTATTGCTGGTGGTGACCGAAGAACAACCGCCCGAGGCTTACTCGACGTGGATCGATGACGTGCCGTTCCCGTACGCAGTCGGGCTGCTGATCACACCCGGCAATGACTGGCAGCTGTCCCTGAACAGCCCCACGGATGCGTTGTCCAAACCCCGTTGGCCCCACGCACTGAATCTGTTAAGTGCGCTGTTGGGCCAGCAAACCACCTGCCAACATGCCTGGAAAAATCGTGTATGGACCTGGCAACGCAACCCATGACCGAAAAGAACCGCGACGCCTATTACTGGCGCCTGCTGGCCACCGCCGCAAGCTTCGCCCTGTTCGGGCTTGGCGGGTTGTGCCTGCGCGTGGTTGTTTTCCCCCTGCTCGCCTGCCTGCCGGGCGATGCCCGGACCCACCGGCTGCGCGCGCGGCAGACGGTCAGCCGCTGCTTCTGGTTTTTCGTGCAATTCATGAACCGCGCCGGCGTGCTCACCTATGACATTCAAGGCGCCGAGAAACTCGGGCGCCCGGGACAGATGATCATCGCCAATCACCCGTCGCTGATCGACGTGGTGTTCCTGATCGGGCTGGTGCGTCACGCCAACTGCGTGGTCAAGCAGAGTCTCTGGGAAAACCCCTTCACCCGCGGCCCGCTGCGGCGCACCGAATACATCAGCAACGACGGCAGCATGGACATGCTCGATGCCGCCGCCGACGCCCTCAAAGAGGGTCAAACCCTGATCATCTTTCCCGAAGGCACCCGCACCCAGCCGGGCCAGGCGCCGGCCTTTCATCGGGGGGGAGCGGCAATTGCCGTGCGGGGTGCGAAAATCCTCACCCCCGTGGTGATCAAGGTCAGTCCGACCACATTGACCAAGGCCGAGCCCTGGTATCGGATCCCAAAGCGTCGCGTGCACTTCAGTTTCCGCGTCGGGGCCGATATAGACCCACAAGCCTTCGCCGCGCTGGGCCCAGCCCCACAGGCCTCGCGCAAGCTCAACGATTATCTGCATTCTTACTTTATCAAGGAGCTCGCCGAAGATGAGCGATCTGCACCGTGAAATCAAAGACCTGATCATCGACGCCCTGGGCCTCGAAGACATCAGCGCCGAAGACATCGGCAACGACCAGACGCTGTTCGGCGAAGGCCTGGGCCTGGACTCGGTGGACGCACTGGAGCTGGGCCTGGCCATCCAGAAAAAGTACGGCATCAAAATCGATGCCGACGCCAAAGACACCCGCAACCACTTCAGCAACGTGGCGAGCCTTGCGGCGTTCGTCACTGCAAAACAGGCAGCTTGAGACCGGACCATGCAAACTCGTGACGACATTTTCAACACACTGCGCGATGCCTTGGTCGAGCTGTTCGAACTGGACCCCGAGCGCGTGAGCCTCGAATCCAACCTCTATCAGGACCTGGAAATCGACAGCATCGACGCTGTCGACCTGATCGATCACATCAAACGCCAGACCGGCAAGAAAATCGCCGCCGAAGAATTCAAATCGGTGCGTACCGTCAGCGACGTGGTCGAGGCGGTCTACCGTCTGGTTCAACCGGCCGCATGAGCCGATTGATCGGCCTCGGCCTGCTGCTGGCGGGCCTGCTGTACCCCTTCGCGGTGTATTTCGGCATGGAGCACTTTGCGCCGTGGCAGTTCGGCCTGCTGCTGGGCAGCCTGTGGCTGGCCCGTGCGCTGACCGGCCGGCACCGTCCGGGCAGCTCGTGGATGGCCACTGTCGCCATCGTTTTCTGCCTGCTGCTGGCGCTGTTCGACAGTCCGGTGCTGCTGCGTTGGTATCCGGTATTGATCAGCGGTTTCATGCTGGCATTGTTCGGGTTGAGCCTGAAATACGGCCCACCCATGGTCGAGCGCCTGGCCCGCCTGCGCGAGCCGGATTTGCCGGCCAAGGGCATTCGCTATACACGCCAGGTGACCATCGCCTGGAGCGTGTTTTTTCTCTGCAACGGTTTGTGTGCTGCTGCCCTGACACTGTGGGCGCCGCTGAGTTGGTGGATGCTGTACACCGGCCTGATTTCCTACGGATTGATAGGCCTGATGTTTGCCATTGAATGGCTGATACGACAACGGGTACGAGGCCGCCCATGAATTGGATAAAACTTGAGCATTTGTTGCTCAAGCCCGAGCCGGAACGCGGCGTAACGGCCGAACCGGCGTTGAACCACACGCAGCTCTGCGAGCAGGCCCTGAGCCTGGCAGCCGGCCTGCAAGCCCAGGGAGCGCAGCGTATTGCCGTGCACCTTGAAGACGCCGCCGATCTGGCGATTGCCCTGTTGGGCGCCTGGCGTGCCGGGGTCAGCGTGTTGTTGCCGGCCGACCTGCAACCACAGACCCGTCAACGCTGGTCGAGCGAAGTGGATGTGTGGCTGACCGATCAGCCTGACGATGCGCAGCTGAGCGACTATCGGCATTCACCGCTGAGTGCCGTTGCATTGGATCTGGATCAATGTCGACTGAGCCTGTGCACGTCCGGCTCCAGCGGTGAGCCGAAGCGCATCGAGAAATCCCTGCGGCAACTGGCCGATGAAGTCGACGCCCTGGAACAGCTGTGGGGTGCCGATCTCGGTCCGGCGTGCATCATCGGCAGCGTCGCCACCCAACACATCTACGGCTTGCTGTTTCGGGTGCTGTGGCCGCTGTGCGCCGGGCGGCCGTTTGTGCGCAAGCAACTGGCTTTCCCCGAAGACCTGCAACGCGCCAGCCGCGAACATTCTGCCTTCGCCTGGGTTGCCAGCCCGGCGCTGCTCAAGCGTATGGGCGACAATCTCGATTGGCCAGCCCTGAGCGCGGTGCGCCGGGTATTTTCTTCTGGTGGCGCGTTGCCGACCGAAGCCGCGCAGAGCCTGCACCAACGCCTGCATCAATGGCCGACCGAAATATTCGGCAGCTCGGAAACCGGCGGCATTGCCTGGCGCCAGGGCGAAACGCTCTGGCAGCCATTTGCGGATGTAGAACTGAGTCAGGACCGCGATGGCGCGCTGCTTATCGCCTCGCCGTACTTGCCCTCCGGTCATATCGAACATACCGCCGATGCTGCACGGATCGCCGCTGACGGGCGTTTCGAGCTGCTTGGAAGGCTGGACCGGATCGTCAAACTGGAAGAAAAACGCATCTCGCTGCCGATGCTGGAGCAGGCGCTGACAGCCCACGACTGGGTCGCCGAAGCGCGGCTTGGCGTTGTCCAGGAAAACCGCGCCTCTCTGGGAGCGTTGCTGGTCCTGAGCGACGCGGGCCTGCATGCCCTGCGCAATCAGGGTCGACGCACGCTCACCGAACAATTGCGCCAACACCTGAGCCAGCATTGTGAAGCGCTGGCCCTGCCAAGACGCTGGCGTTTGCTGCGGCAAATGCCGCTGAACGCCCAAGGCAAACTGCCCCAGACCGACGTCGAAGCGCTGCTGCTGGCGCCACGCCCCAAGGCGCCGGAGGTCTTGGAACAGACCGAAACCGAAGGCGAGTGGAGCCTGCAACTGGCTGTGCCGCCGGATCTTGCCTATTTCAGCGGCCACTTCCCCACCGCCCCGGTTTTGCCCGGTGTGGTGCAGGTGGAATGGGCGCTGAACCTCGGCCAGCATTTGATGAACCTGCCGGAAAAATTTGCCGGCATGGAAGTGCTGAAGTTCCAGCAACTGGTGCGTCCGGGCGATGAAGTCCAGCTGCACCTGCGCTTCGACCCGGTTCGCAGCAAGCTGTATTTCGCCTATCGCAACGAAACCGCCACCTGCTCCAGCGGACGAATCTTGCTGGAGGCTGCGCATGCATAGCCCCTGCGCAGTCATCCCCGTCTACAACCACGAAACCGCGATCACCACCGTGGTCGACGCGCTGATCGCCAGCAACCTGCCGTGCATTCTGGTGGACGACGCCAGCAGCCCGGCGTGCGCCAGAGAGCTTGATCGACTGGCCCAA
This sequence comes from Pseudomonas sp. SDO5591_S426, assembly GCF_054070755.1. Taxonomy (NCBI): domain Bacteria; kingdom Pseudomonadati; phylum Pseudomonadota; class Gammaproteobacteria; order Pseudomonadales; family Pseudomonadaceae; genus Pseudomonas; species Pseudomonas sp. SDO5591_S426. The sequence continues at coordinate 18,236 of NZ_JBSVXD010000025.1, forward strand.
CGCGAAATGGTCTACCTGATCCGTCTTGCTGCGAATGAAGGCAAGGGCGGAGCAGTGATGACCGGCCTGCGCGAAGCGTCGCGCCTGGGTTTCAGCCACGCCTTGCAGGTGGACGCCGACGGCCAGCATGACTTGCACGACGTGCAGCGGTTTATCGAGCACTCGCGCGCCCACCCTTACGCGGTGATCTGCGGCTATCCGCAGTACGACACCAGCGTGCCCAAGGGTCGCCTGTACGCCCGCTACCTGACCCACGTCATGGTCTGGATCAACACCCTGTCGTTGCAGATTCGCGATTCCATGTGTGGCTTCCGTGTTTATCCGTTGCCACCGGTTCTGGCGTTGATCGACACCGCGAAGATCGGCAAACGCATGGATTTCGACTCGGACATTCTGGTGCGCCTGGCCTGGCGCGGGCAGCCGATGCAGTGGCTGCAAACCAAGGTTCATTACCCGCTGGACGGTGTTTCGCATTTCCGCATGTTCCACGACAACGTGCTGATTTCGAGCATGCACACCCGACTGTTCTTCGGCATGTTGTTGCGCTCGCCGATGATCCTCTGGCGACGGTGGCGCGCATGAACGCAGAAAAGCAACACTGGGCCGATCGCGAGGAACGCGGCAGTTTCTGGCTGATGAAGTTCACCGCGCTCGCCGCCAAAGTGCTCGGTCGCCGGCTGTTGAGCCCGTTGTTGTACGGCATCGTCCTGTACTTTTTCCTGTTCGGCCGCAGCGCCCGCCATAGCGCCTGGCAATACCAGCAACGGCTCGCCGACTGGAGCGGTCGCAGCGAATTGCGCCCGACCCATTGGCGGGTGTTCGGCCAGTTCATGGCCTTCGCCGATTCCATGCTCGACAAGCTAGACGTGTGGAACGGCAAGCTGAGCATCGAGCAAATCGAAATCATCGACCCGGCGCTGCTGCGCAACCAGTTGCGCGGTACACGCGGGCAGATGCTGGTGGGCGCGCACCTGGGCAATCTCGAAGTCTGCCGCGCTCTGGCCGAGATCGGCGAAAAGGTCACCATGAACGTGCTGGTGCACACCAAGCACGCCGAACAGTTCAACCGTTTGCTGGGCGAGGCTGGTGCAACCAATCTGCGCCTGATCCAGGTCAGCGAACTGGACCCGGTGATCATGCTGCAACTGCACGAACGCCTGAAGCGCGGCGAGTGGCTGGCGATTGCCGGCGACCGCGTGCCGCTGCATGGCGGGCGCAGCGTGACCGTGGACTTCCTGGGTTACCCGGCAAAATTTCCGCAGGGGCCGTGGCTGCTGGCCGGCCTGTTGAAATGCCCGATCAACCTGCTGATGTGCCTGAAGAAGCCCGACGGTGATTATCGCCTGACCATTGAGCCGTTCGCGGACGCGATAACGTGGAAGCGCAGCGACCGCGAGCAGGTCATTCATCAGTGGGCTTCCCGCTATGCCGAGCGCCTGAGTCACTATTGCCTCGACGCGCCCCAACAATGGTTCAACTTTTACCCTTTCTGGAAGACCGATGACGACGCCAACGCTTGAGCCGGTAACCTTCGGCGAACTCCCTTTGCGCATCGAAGACGTGCTGGCCTTGGCCAACCGTCAGGCGCCGACGCAGTTGCAGAGCGACCCTGCGTACCGCGAGCGCATTGCCAAAGGGGCACGGTTCCTCGATTCCCTGCTGGACAAGGAAGGCGTGATCTATGGCGTGACCACCGGCTATGGCGATTCTTGCGTGGTGGCAGTGCCGCTGCATCACGTCGAGGCGCTGCCGCAGCACCTGTACACGTTCCACGGCTGCGGGCTGGGCAAACTGCTCGATGCCCAAGCCACCCGTGCGGTGCTGGCGGCGCGTTTGCAGTCGCTGTGCCACGGCGTTTCCGGGGTTCGGGTGGAGCTGCTGGAACGCCTGCAAGCGTTCCTCGAACACGACATTCTGCCGCTGATTCCGGAAGAGGGTTCGGTGGGTGCCAGCGGTGATCTGACGCCACTGTCCTACGTCGCCGCCACGTTGTCCGGCGAACGCGAAGTGATGTTCCGCGGCGAACGCCGCCAGGCTGCCGACGTGCATCGCGAACTCGGCTGGCAGCCGCTGGTGCTGCGTCCGAAAGAAGCCCTGGCGCTGATGAACGGTACCGCCGTGATGACCGGCCTCGCCTGCCTTGCCTTCGCCCGCGCCGATTATTTGCTGCAACTGGCCACGCGCATCACCGCGCTGAACGTGGTCGCACTGCAGGGCAACCCGGAGCATTTCGACGAGCGCCTGTTCGCCACCAAACCGCATCCGGGGCAGATGCAAGTCGCCGCGTGGCTGCGCAAGGATCTGGCGATCGATGCGCCAACCGCGCCGCTGCATCGCCTGCAAGACCGTTACTCCCTGCGTTGTGCGCCACACGTGCTGGGTGTGTTGGCCGACAGCCTGAACTGGCTGCGTTCGTTCATCGAGATCGAACTCAACAGCGCCAACGACAACCCGATCATCGACGCCGAAGCCGAACGTGTGCTGCACGGTGGGCACTTCTACGGCGGCCACATCGCGTTCGCCATGGACAGCCTGAAAAACCTTGTGGCCAACGTCGCCGACCTGCTGGACCGGCAGCTCGCGCTGCTGGTGGACGAGCGTTACAACCACGGTTTGCCGAGCAACCTGTCCGGCGCAACGGCCGAGCGCGCCATGCTCAATCACGGCTTCAAGGCCGTGCAGATCGGCACCAGCGCCTGGACCGCCGAAGCGCTGAAAAACACCATGCCGGCCAGCGTTTTCTCGCGCTCTACCGAGTGCCACAACCAGGACAAGGTCAGCATGGGTACCATCGCCGCGCGCGATGCGATTCGTGTTTTGGAGCTGACTGAACAGGTCGCCGCCGCCACGTTGCTCGCCGCTAACCAAGGCGTATGGCTGCGCGGTCAGGCCGAAGATGCGCGACCGTTGCCACCAGCGCTCGCGGCCATGCATGAAGAGTTGGGCAAGGACTTCCCCCCGGTCATCGAAGACCGCGCGCTGGAAGGCGAACTGCGCCTGTGCCTGCAACGAATCGCCAAACAACACTGGAGGCTGCATGCGTAGCAAGGGAGTGCTGCACACCGATACGGAAATCCTCGTGCCGTTCTTTGACGTCGACAGCATGCACGTCGTCTGGCACGGCCATTACGTCAAATACCTGGAAATCGCCCGCTGCGCGTTACTGGACAAGATCGGCCACAACTACAGCGCGATGTCCGAGTCGGGCTACGCCTGGCCGGTGATCGACCTGCAGCTGCGCTATGTGCGCGGCGCAGTGTTCGGCCAGAAACTGAACGTGCGCGCCAATCTGGTGGAGTGGGAGAACCGGTTGAAGATCAACTACCTGATCAGCGACCTGCAAACCGGCGAACGCCTGACCCGTGCTGTTTCCGTACAGGTCGCGGTCGACATGAGCAACCGCGAAATGCAACTGGCTTCGCCGAAGGTCTTCACCGATGCGGTCGAAAGGATGCTCGCATGAACCGGATATTCAAATGTCTCGGCGCTTTGGCGCTACTCGGATTGTCCTCCATCGCTCAAGCCTTCGACCTGCAACAACTCAGCGATCAACTGGCCAAGCCCGATGTCATCCGCGGCAGCTTCATCCAGGAAAAACACCTGCGCGCCCTGCCCCAGCCGCTGACCAGCAAAGGCACTTTCGTCCTGGCGAAAAACCACGGTCTGCTGTGGCTGCTGAAAACACCGCTGCAACAGGATTACCGCATTACCGACAAAGGCATTGCCCGGCGGGATGCCGCCGGTTGGCAAATGCTCCCGGGCAAGAGCGCCGGCGCCGAGCAGAACCGCTTGTTCCTCGCCGTGCTGCAAGGCGACAGCAGCGGCCTGCAACGGGATTTCGAACTGTCGCTGAGCGGCGACGCACAGAACTGGAAACTGACGTTGCTGCCGCGCTCAATGTTGCTCAAGCAAGTGTTCAACCAGATCAACATTACCGGTGGCGAACTGGTGCACAGCATCGAACTGCTGGAAACCCAGGGCGACAGCACCTTGTTGCGCATGCAGGACAGCACCAGCGCCCAACCGCTGAGCGACGCGGAGCAACATGACTTTGCCCAGTGAACGCAGACTGCCGTGGCTGTTCCTGATCCTGCTGCTGGCAGTGCTGGCGCTCGCCGGTTGGCAATGGCGTAACGGCGCTCCGCTGTCGGCCAACCTGATGGAACTGGTCCCCGGCACCGCGCCGGACGCGTTGGAACTGCGCGCCGAACAGCGCATGCAGGAGCCGTTGAACCGCGAAATGCTGGTGCTGGTCGGCCATAAGAGTCGTGAACAAGCCATCGCCATGGCGCAAAAGCTGGGCGATCAATGGCAAGCCAGCGGCCTGTTCGAAAAGGTCCAGTGGAACCTGCAAGCCGACTTGCCGGCACTGCGCACGCAACTGCTGCAAGGTCGATTGGCAATGCTTTCGGCGGACGATCGGCAGCAGCTGATCGAGCATCCCGACGCCTTTATTCAACAACGGGTGCAGGCGCTGTTCGATCCCTTCACCGGTTTCAGCCTGGTGCCGAGCCAGGATGACTGGCTGGGCCTGACCGGACGCATCCAGAACAGCCAGCCGCAGCACGGCGCGGTGCAACTGGACATCGGCAGCGGCGCGTTGATTGCCGATGCCGACGGCAAGAGCTGGGTGCTACTGCGCGCACGAACCACCGGTAACGCCTTCGACATGAACCTGCCGCTGCAAGTGGCCGACCTGCTCCAGCTCAGTCGCGAAGAAGCAGCCAAGGCTGACGTGCAACTGATGGCTGCCAGCGGCTTGCTCTACGCAGCCAACGGCCAGCGACAAGCGTCCCGCGAAATGACCTGGGTCGGCGGCGGCGCCACTGTCGGCATCCTGTTGTTGCTGCTGTTGGCCTTCCGTCGTTGGCGTGTGTTGCTGGCGTTTGTTCCGGTGCTGGTGGGCATGCTGTTTGGCGCGGTGGCCTGCGTGGCGTTGTTCGGCCACATGCATGTGATGACTTTGGTGCTGGGTTCGAGCCTGATCGGCGTTGCCGTGGATTACCCGCTGCATTACCTGTCCAAAAGCTGGAGCCTGAAACCCTGGCACGCCTGGCCGGCGCTGCGCCTGACCTTGCCGGGCCTGACCCTGAGCCTGATCACCAGCGCCATCGGTTACCTGGCCCTGGCCTGGACACCGTTCCCGGCGCTGACGCAGATTGCGGTGTTCTCCGCTGCCGGTTTGCTCGGTGCTTATTTGTCCGCCGTATGCCTGCTGCCAGCGTTGCTCAAAGGCGCCGATCTACGTCCGGCGCAATGGCCGCTGCGGGTTTCCGAGTTTTTGCTGGGGCGCCGCGAAGCACTGCTCAAATACCTGAGTACACCGGTCCTGCTGGCCCTGCTGATTGCCTTTTGCATCGGTGGACTTTTGCAGCTCGAAACGAAAAACGACATCCGCCAGTGGGTCAGCGCTCCACAGCAATTGACCGACGAAGCGCAGACCATCGCGCGGATTACCGGTTATCAGCCCACCAGCCAATTCTTCCTGGTGCAAGGCGCCAACCAACAGCAATTGCTCGAACGATCGAGCGCCTTGAGTGAGCGTCTGGATCAGTTGGTCAACCTGGAAAAACTTCAGGGCTACCTGTCGCTCAACCAATTGATCAACCAGCCAAGCGATCAGCAACAAGTCCGCGAAGCCTTGGGCAAGCTGCCACAGTTTTGGCAGCCGCTGCAGGATGTCGGCGTGCCGGTCGAGGCCCTGCAAGCGGAATTGACCAGGCTTCAGGCACTGCCTGTTGAAGACATCGACGCAGCACTGGCCGGACCGCTGGCGGAACCTTATCGCCTGTTGTGGCTGGGGCCGACTGATGACGGCGTTGCGGCGATGGTCAGCCTGCAAGGCATCAACAACCCGACCTTGCTGCAAGTCCAGGCTGAGGATTTGCCGGGCGTAGTGCTGGTGGATCGACTGGGCGAGCTGAACAGCGTCTTCGCCGCCACCCAGATCAGCGCCGCTGAACTGAAACTCGCCTCCTGCGTACTGATCGTGCTGGTGCTGATACTGCCGTTCGGCTTTGGCGGCGCATTGCGCATCGTGTCCCTGCCGCTGCTGGCTGCACTGTGCAGTCTGGCCAGCCTTGGTTGGCTGGGGCAGCCGGTGACCCTGTTCAGCCTGTTCGGCCTGTTGCTGGTGACGGCAATCAGCGTCGACTACGCGATTCTCATGCGTGAACAGGTCGGCGGCGCCGCCGTGAGCCTGCTGGGCACCTTGCTGGCGGCGCTGACCACATGGTTGTCGTTCGGCTTGCTGGCGGTCTCAAGTACGCCAGCGGTGAGCAACTTCGGCCTGTCGGTGAGCCTGGGCCTGATCTTCAGCTTCCTGCTCGCCCCATGGGCCGGTCGACAAGTGCATGCACTCCCCGTCACAGAGCCGGCAGCATGATGATCGCGCTGTTTTGGGCGATGGCCCTGGCACTGTTCGCGGTGGCGACCCGCGTTGGCCGCCACATCGGCCTGATCCCGATCGTCAGCCAATTGCTGCTGGCGACCCTCGGATTGCCGCTGTTGATGTACTTCTGGATCGAACCGCAATGGCAACTGAGCGGCGCGACACTGGTGTCGCCGGACTGGCTGAAAAACCTCTACAGCCTGAGTTTCGCGTTGCTGCTGGGCTACATCCTCAGCGACGTGATCGACCTGCAACTGGATCGCCAGAGCCTGAAAATCGCCCTGCCGAGTTTCTGCATTCCGTTTGCCTGCGGCCTGGTCACGGCGGTCTGGCTGTTGCCGCCGCAACCGTGGATCAGCTCGCTGGCGGTCGGCCTGCTGTTCGCCATTACCGCGATCCCGGTGTTGTATCTGTACCTGCGGCATATCGATTACCCGCCCGCCGCCACCCGGCGACTGGTGCAAACGGCGATCCTGATCGACCTCGTCTGCTGGACCCTGTTCGCCTTGGCCCAAGGCAGCCTGCACCTGAGCAGTTTGTTGCTGCCCTTGGTTGGCGCGTGCCTGCCGGTGCTGCTGCGACTGCTCGGCCTGCGCCAGTTGTGGCTGTACAGCCTGGGCTTCTTCGCATTGCTGGTGGTCGCTGAACACTACAAGCTCAATGCGCTGATTTTCGGCATCGGTTATGTGCTGATCATGGCCGCGCTGAAGGCACCGTTGGTGTTGCCGCTGCCGGCGATCTGGATGAGCCGCTTGCAAACGTACATTGCCATTCCGCTGATCCTCACCTTCGGCATTGTGCAGATCAACGTGCACAGCGCGATGGACAGCCTCGGCTGGCTGCAACTGACAGCTCTGCTGCTGTTGCCGATTGCCAGCAAATTGCTGGGCAACTGGATCGGCCTCGGCTGGGCCGGCGCCTCGTTCCAGGGCGCCAGTCGTTGGCGCGAAAGTGTGCTGCTGAACATTCGCGGTTTGAGCGAGATCGTCTTTCTCAACCTGCTGCTGCAACAACAGCTGATCAGCCCGGCGCTGTATTTTGCGCTGATGCTGATGGGCCTGATCGCGACACTGCTGCCGGCAATCGCCGGCATGCACCGGATTCCCCTGAAAGCTGCCGCCCCGGCAAGGAGCCCCCATGCCAACCGTTGAAATGCAACGCCGCACGATCGTGGTCATCGGGGCCGGTCCTTCCGGAGCCATCGCCGCCGCACTGCTCAAGCGCAAAGGGCACGACGTGCTGGTGATCGAGCGTCAGCATTTCCCACGGTTTTCCATCGGTGAAAGTCTGCTGTCGCACTGCCTGGATTTCGTCGAAGAAGCGGGCATGCTCGACGCCGTCAACGCCGCGGGTTTTCAGGTGAAAACCGGGGCCGCGTTTGTCTGGGGCGAGCGCTATAGCACCTTCGATTTCGGTGACACATTCACTCAGGGCAAGCCGACGACTTTTCAGGTGCAGCGCGCCGACTTCGACAAACTGCTGGCTGATCAGGCTGCGCTGCAAGGCGTGGAAATTCGCTACGGCGAAACCATCGTCAGTGTCGATATCGATCAGGCCAGACCGCTGCTCGGTGTTCAGCGCGAAGACGGTAGCGAGTACCGCATCGAAGCTGACTTCATGCTCGACGCCAGTGGCTATGGCCGCGTCTTACCGCGCTTGCTCGACCTGGAGGCGCCGTCGAATTTCCCGGTGCGTCAGGCCGTGTTCACCCATGTCGAAGACCATATCGACAACCCGAATTTCGACCGCACCAAAATCCTCGTCACCACCCATCCGACCCAGCGCGATGTCTGGTTCTGGACCATCCCCTTCAGCAACGGCCGCTGCTCGGTCGGCGTGGTCGCGGCAGCGGAGCATTTCGAGGGCCGCACCGACAATCTGGACGATTGCCTGCGCGGCTTCATCGCCGAAACGCCCAGCCTTGCAGGCGTACTGAAAAATGCCCTTTGGGATACGCCGGCACGCACCATTGGCGGTTACTCGGCCAACGTCAAAACCCTGCACGGGCCGGGTTTCGCCTTGCTGGGTAATGCGGCGGAGTTTCTCGACCCGGTGTTTTCCTCCGGCGTGACCATCGCCATGCGTTCGGCGAGCATGGCTGCCGGGGTTTTACACCGCCAGTTGCAAGGTGAAACGGTCGACTGGCAACGCGAGTTCGCCGAACCGCTCAAGCGTGGCGTCGACACCTTCCGCTGCTACGTCGAAGGCTGGTACGCCGGGACCTTTCAGGACGTGATTTTTTATCCGGAAAGTACCGCTGACATCCGCCGCATGATCAGCTCGATCCTCGCCGGTTATGCCTGGGATGAGCGCAACCCGTTCGTCGCCGAACCCAAACGCCGACTGCGGATGCTGTCGGAACTCTGTGCAAGGGATGCCACATGAGCTATTTGAGCAACACTTACGTCGAAGAGACTCGCTTCGGCCTCTGGTTCCTGCGCAGCCACACCTGGCAGCATCACGTGCTGCGCGTGGCGATCAACGATTTGCGCAGCCTGTTCAGCGAAACGCTGCCCAGTAGCCCGGTGCTGCTGGACGCCGGTTGTGGTCAGGGCAAGTCATTCCGCTATCTGCAACAGACCTTCATGCCCGAGCGTCTGATCGGCGTGGACGCCGACCCGCACAGCCTGAACCAGAGTGGCGAAGAAGCGGTCAATCAGGGTATTGCTGTGGAGTTGATCGGCAGCGATTGCGCGACGCTTGCCGTACCCGACGCCAGCGTCGATCTGCTGTTCTGTCATCAGACGTTCCATCATCTGGTCGAGCAGGAACAGGCACTCGCCGAGTTCTATCGCGTGCTCAAGCCCGGCGGTTATCTGCTGTTCGCCGAATCCACCGAGGCCTACATTGATACCTGGGTGATTCGCTGGCTTTTCCGTCATCCGATGCACGTGCAGAAAAGTGCCGCGCAGTATCTGGAAATGATTCGCCACCAGGGTTTCGAATTCAGCGCGCAAAACGTGTCTTATCCGTACTTGTGGTGGAGCCGCGCCAAGGATTTCGGCCTGCTCGAACGCTTGGGCCTGCGCCAGCCGAAACCCTTTGGCCAGCGGGAAGAAACCCTGGTCAATGTGGTGGCGCGCAAGCCGTTGGAAGGTGTTGTGTGATGCTCATTGCCAGTCACTCAAAGTACCCAACCTGTGGGAGCGGGCTTGCTCGCGAAAGCGGTGTGTCAGTCAACATCAATGTTGAATGCACTGCCGTCTTCGCGAGCAAGCCCGCTCCCACCTGGATCACCGGCATGCTGTTGTTCGGCATCGTTCTTTTGCTCAGCGCCTGCGCCAGCCAGCCGCCGCTGCCCGAGCAAACGCCAAGCCTGTCGTTGCCGTTGCAGCTGCACATCCAGCGCCTGCAAGCCGAACAGCGTCAGGACTGGGTGCTGGTCATCCAGCGTGAAGAACCTGGCATTCGCTGGTCGATGATGGACTTGCTGGGTATTCCGCAGGCACGCCAGAAACTGGTGGGTAACCAATGGAAGGCTGATGGCCTGCTGCCGCCGAATCCGGAAGCCCGGGAATTGTTCGCAGCATTGCTGTTTGCGCTGACTCCACAAGATGAACTGTCAGGCAACTACCCCACCGCCTGGCAACACGGGATGCAACGTTCGCTGCCAGAGCGCTGGGACGTTCATTACTCACGACCATTGAGCTTCGAGTTGAACCTGCCCAAAGGCCCGAATTATCAAATCACACCCCTGAGCGGTGACACCCCATGACGGCCTACCTGAACGCCCTCGGGGTGATCTGCTCCCTGGGTCGCGACAAACAGGAAGTCGCGCGCAGCCTGTTTGCCGGCGATTGCTCCGGCATGCGCAGCGAAGCCGGTTGGGTGCCGGACCGGTCGTTGCCAGTGGGCGCGGTGGATGGCGAATTGGCGGCGATCCCCGCCGAGCTGACCCGACAACGCAGCCGCAACAACCAACTGTTGCTCGAAGCCGCCCTGCAAATTCGTCAGGACATCGACCAAGCGATTCAGACTTACGGTCGCCATCGCATCGGCGTCGTGCTCGGCACCAGCACCTCTGGCATCGACGAAGCCAGCCAGGGCCTGGCCCATTACGTTCGTGAACACCAATTCCCGCCAGAGTACGACTATCAGCAACAGGAACTCGGCGCACCGGCGGACTTCCTTGCCGACTGGCTGCAATTGAGCGGCCCGGCGTATGTGATTTCCACTGCCTGCACCTCCAGCGCCCGTGCGCTGATGAGCGCCCAGCGCCTGCTCGATCTGGGTATGTGCGACGTGGTGTTGTGCGGTGGTGTCGATACGTTGTGCAAGCTGACCCTCAATGGTTTCTCGGCGCTGGAAGCGGTGTCCGGGCAGCGCTGCAATCCGTTCTCTGTGAATCGCAACGGCATCAACATCGGCGAAGCAGCGGTGCTGTTCCTGATGAGCAAGCAGGCGGGCGACAACCCACCGATCGCCCTGCTCGGCAGCGGCGCCAGCTCCGATGCGCACCACATTTCTGCGCCGGAGCCCACGGGTCGTGGCGCCCAACAGGCGATGCGCAAGGCGTTGAGCCGGGCCAGTCTGCAACCTGAACAGATCGCCTACCTGAACCTGCATGGCACCGCCACCCAGCACAACGACGCCATGGAAAGTCAGGCAGTGGCCGCACTGTTTCCGGCCGGTGTGCCCTGCTCGTCGACCAAACCCATGACCGGCCACACCCTTGGCGCGGCTGGAGCGCTGGAGGCTGCGTTCTGCTGGTTGAGCCTGAGCGCAGACAACTTCGAGCATGCGTTACCGCCGCATATCTGGGACGGTCATGCAGACCCCGAACTGCCGGACCTGAAATGGGTGACCCCAGCCGATCGCATGGCGTCCACAAGACCTCGCTACCTGATGAGCAATTCCTTCGCCTTCGGTGGCAACAACGTCAGCCTGATTATCGGAGACGCCCCATGATTGACTGGCCGCTCGCCGAACTGCTGCCCCACGCTGGCGACATGATCTTTATCGATCAGATCCTGGCGTTCGATGAAGAGCAGATTCACACCCGCCTCACCGTCAAACCCGATGGTCTGTTCAGTCGCCCCGATGGCAGCCTGCCGGCCTGGGTCGGTATTGAGCTGATGGCCCAGAGCGTGGCCGCCTTCGCCGGCTGCCATGCGCGCCAGCGCGGCGATGCGGTGGAACTTGGCTTCCTGCTCGGCAGCCGCAAGTTCGAATGCAACGTCGAAAGTTTTCCGGCCGGCACTGAGTTGACCATCCACGGCATCCGCTCGCTGGAAGACGACAACGGCATGGGCGTGTTCGAATGCCACATCAACGCGCCGGGCATTCACGCCACCGCCCGTCTGAACGTGTATCGCCCACCTCAGGCGGCCCACTATCTTCATGAACCCCTCAGCTCTTCACAAGGAGCCCAGCCATGACTGAATCCGTACTGGTCACCGGTTCCAGCCGTGGCATCGGCCGCGCCATCGCCTTGCGTCTGGCCCAGGCCGGGCATGACATCGTGCTGCATTGCCGCAGCGGCCTGACCGAGGCCACGGCAGTACAAGCCGAAATCGAAGCCTTGGGACGCAAAGCGCGCATCCTCCAGTTCGACGTCTCCGACCGCGCCACCTGCAAAGCCATTCTCGAAGCCGACGTCGAAACCCACGGCGCCTATTACGGCGTGGTGCTCAACGCCGGGCTGACGCGTGACGGTGCTTTTCCGGCGCTGAGCGAGGATGATTGGGATGTGGTGATGCGCACCAATCTCGACGGTTTCTACAACGTCCTGCACCCGGTGATGATGCCGATGATCCGTCGTCGCGCCGCCGGGCGAATTGTCTGCATCACCTCGGTGTCCGGCTTGATCGGCAACCGTGGCCAGGTCAATTACAGCGCCTCCAAGGCCGGGCTGATCGGCGCGGCCAAGGCATTGGCGATCGAGTTGGGCAAGCGCAAAATCACCGTTAACTGTGTCGCCCCCGGCCTGATCGACACAGCCATGCTCGACGAAAACGTGCCGGTGGAAGAACTGATGAAAATGATCCCTGCACAACGCATGGGCACCCCTGAAGAGGTGGCCGGCGCGGTGAATTTCCTGATGTCGGCGGAAGCCTCGTACATCACCCGGCAGGTTCTGGCCGTCAATGGAGGCCTGTGCTGATGAAGCGCGTCGTCGTCACCGGCATGGCCGGCATCACCTCACTGGGCAGCGACTGGGACACCATTGTCGGCAACTTTGCGGCCAACCGCAGCGGCATCCGCCGCATGGACGAGTGGGATCGCTTCACCGAACTCAACACCCGTCTGGCCGGCCCTATCGATGACTTCAAGGTGCCGAGCCACTGGACGCGCAAGCAACTGCGCAGCATGGGCCGGGTATCACGACTGGCGGTCGGCGCGGCAGAACAGGCCCTGACCGACGCCGGACTGATCGGTGACGAATCGATCAAGGACGGACGCATGGGCGTCGCCTGTGGTTCATCCACCGGCAGCACCGACGAGATCAAGGCGTTCGGCAACATGCTGCTCAACTCGGTGGCCGAGGGCCTGAACGCCAACTCTTATGTACGCATGATGCCGCACACCACGGCGGCGAACATCAGCATCTTCTTCGGTCTCACCGGCCGACTGATCCCCACCTCCAGCGCCTGCACCAGCGGCAGCCAGGGCATCGGCTATGCCTACGAAGCGATCAAGTTCGGCCGCCTGCCGCTGATGCTCGCCGGTGGCGCCGAAGAGCTGTGTCCGACCGAAGCCATGGTCTTCGACGCGCTTTACGCCACCAGCCTGAAAAACGACACCCCGCAGCTATCCCCACGCCCTTATGACAGCGGCCGCGATGGCCTGGTGATTGGTGAAGGCGGCGGCATGCTGGTGCTTGAAGAACTGGAACACGCCTTGGCGCGCGGCGCGCACATCCACGCCGAGATCGTCGGTTTCGGCAGCAACGCCGACGGCCAGCACACCACCCGTCCCGAACAAGTCACCATGCGCCGGGCTATGGAACTGGCGCTGGAAGACGCCGGGCTACAACCGTCGGACATCGGCTACGTCAACGGTCACGGCACCGCTACCGAACAGGGCGACATCGCCGAAACCCAGGCCACCAGCAGCCTGTTCGGCGAACACATGCCGATCAGCTCGCAGAAAAGCTTCCTCGGCCACACCCTCGGCGCCTGCGGTGCACTGGAATCCTGGTTCAGCATCGAAATGCTCAACCGCGATTTGTACGTGCACACCCTGAACCTCGACGAAGTGGACCCCCACTGCGGCAAGCTGGATTACTTGCGTGGCGAGTTTCGGCAGATGAGCAATCGGTACGTGATGAACAATAATTTTGCGTTTGGCGGGGTAAATACTTCGCTTATTTTCAAGCGCTGGTCGTAGCGCCAAAAACGACTAAGGGCGCCTTTCGGCGCCCTTTCACAAACAGGTCGGCTTGTCATCGCCCTATACCTGTCTGGCTCTACGATGGCTGGTTACCCAGGATCCTAAGAGTCTCACAAGCCCCTTTCGGGAACGCGGCCAGTATTGTCCGAAATCATTTTGTAAACAACAGGTGGCAGCTGGCCCAGCTGATCATCTTTGCTGCGTCTAAAGACCCAAAGCCTTACGCACTGCGACCTTGACCGCATCAAACTCGTCTATTTCAAGTTGTGAAACAACGAAAATACGCTTGCCGCGACGATCTCTGCTCTTGATCCGGTCGAGCCTGGCAAGACACACAGTGGCAACCATATCGCATTTTGCCCAACAAGTCGGACTGGCTCCGTGCAGATGATTTGGAAGCTCCAGATGGTGTTCAAGCATTTGAGCCGGAGCGGTAGTACTAAGCGGTACGACCGTTACCAATAAGCTGTTGGTTCGGTGTTTGCGAATCACGACGACAGACCTGACCTTGACCATTTCAGGCAATTCATAGCCCCTGAAATCACAAATCAAAACGCTGCCTTCCCTTGGTTGGTATAGAAGTGGCATCCATGGCACTCGCCGAAAGAAATTGATTCTGCTTAAGTTTCGGACCAGCCCCTAAGCCGAATCCGTTACTTGAAATGTCTTCATCGTTCTCTCGGACGCTTTCGCGAGCAGGCTCGCGATTGGCTGCGCAGCCGTCACGGTTTCAGCGGCTCGACCTTCCTCGTCAACAACTCCACAAACGCTTTGGCCATCGCCGACTTCTGATCCTTGCGCTGCACCAGCCACACCGCCGACACCGCCGCCGGATCAAGCAACGGCCGATAGACCACGCCATCAATGCGCATCCGCTGATATGACGCAGGCAGCACCGATACACCTAGTCCCGCTGCCACCAAACCGATGATGGTCATCGCCTCGCCCGCCTCTTGAGCGAAGTGCGGGCTGAAACCGGCATCTCGGGCCAGGCTCAGCAATTGTGCATAAAGCCCACTGCCGTAACTGCGCGGGAAAAACACGAAAGGTTCGAGGGCCAACGCGGACAGGAACAAACCTTCCTCACTGCCGTTGACCAGCGGATGCTTGGAGCTGAGAACGGCGACCAGTGGCTCACGCATCAGCTCAACCACATCAAGGCAATCCGGTAGCCCAAGCGGGCGCATGATGCCGACCTCGATCGACTCATCCACCAGCGCATCGGCCACCTGGGTGCTGCTCATTTCCCGCAGGTTCAGGTGCACCGCCGGGAAGCGTTGGCGAAACGAAAAAATAGCCTGGGGAATGGTCGAGTTGAATGGTGCCGACGAGGTGAAGCCGATTTTCAGTTCGCCCAGCTCACCCAACTGCGCCCGCCGTGCCACATCCGCCGCTTTATCGACTTGCGCCAGCACCAGCCGCGCCTCTTCAAGGAATAGCCGACCGGCCTCGCTCAGTTCGACCCGACGATTGGTACGCTCGAACAAACGCGCGCCGACTTCCTGCTCCAGCGCCTGAATCTGCTGGCTCAGAGGTGGCTGAGAGATGCCCAGCACCTGTGCGGCGCGGCCGAAATGCAGTTCTTCGGCGACGGCGATGAAGTAGCGCAGATGACGCAATTCCATGAAATCCCCATTAGGTCGTAAAAGCTATCAAACAGGTCGAACAATATATTGGATTGAATCATTAGCCGGCTATATGCTTTTTTCATTGCCTGACCGGCCGCGCTCCTCCGAGGTCCCCCGTGAAAACTGCTGTCGCCCCACTTGCCCATGAAGTTCCACCCGCCGCACAGGGCGATGTCGTCGCTGAGCTGGCGGAGATCTACATCGAAAAAGGCACGCCGGCGTTCATGCGCACGGTACTGGCACTGTTCTGCGGCGGCTTCGCGACGTTCGCCCTGCTCTACTGCGTGCAGCCGATGATGCCGCTGCTGTCCCACGAATATTCCATCAACGCGGCGCAAAGCAGCCTGATCCTGTCCATTGCGACGGGCATGCTTGCCATCGGCCTGCTGATCACCGGTCCGATCTCCGACCGCATCGGGCGTAAACCGGTGATGGTGGCGGCACTGTTCGCCGCCGCACTGTGCACCATGGCCAGCGCGATGATGCCGAGCTGGCACGGCGTGCTGGCGATGCGTGCGCTGATCGGATTGTCGTTGAGCGGCCTGGCGGCGGTTGCGATGACCTATTTGAGCGAAGAAATTCACCCCCAGCACATCGGCCTCGCCATGGGTCTGTACATCGGCGGTAACGCGATTGGCGGGATGAGTGGTCGCTTGATCACCGGCGTTTTGATCGACTTCGTCAGCTGGCACACAGCGATGCTGGTGATCGGCGGCCTGGCGCTGATTGCGGCAGCGGTGTTCTGGAAAATCCTCCCTGAATCACGCAACTTCCGCCCCCGCTCGCTGCACCCGCGCAGCCTGGTCGACGGTTTCACCATGCACTTTCGCGATGCCGGTCTGCCGCTGCTGTTCCTCGAAGCCTTTGTGTTGATGGGTGCGTTCGTCACGCTGTTCAACTACATCGGCTATCGCTTGCTGGCCGAGCCGTATCACATGGAACAGGCCTTCGTCGGATTGCTCTCGGTGGTGTACCTGTCGGGCATCTACAGCTCGGCGAAAATCGGCTCGTTGGCCGACCGACTCGGCCGTCGCAAAGTGCTCTGGAGCACCATCGCGCTGATGATCAGCGGCCTCGCCCTGACGATGTTCACGCCGTTGCCGCTGGTGATCATCGGCATGCTGATCTTCACCTTCGGCTTCTTCGGCGCCCACTCGGTCGCCAGTAGCTGGATCGGCCGCCGCGCCACCAAAGCCAAGGGCCAGGCATCGTCCTTGTACCTGTTCAGCTACTACGCCGGGGGGAGCATCGCCGGTACGGCGGGCGGCGTGTTCTGGCACCTGGGTGGCTGGAATGGCATCGGTCTGTTCATTGGCGCATTGCTGGTGGTGGCGCTGCTCGTGGCGTTGAAACTGGCGAAGTTGCCGCCACTGCCGGGAAGCGGCACGACTATCTGAGCACCACCCGCGCCTCCAGCACCGCGTCACGTTTTTCCAGGGTCAGTGATTGCAGGGCAATGCCCTCGCGTTCAATACGGTCCAGCCATGGCAGCAATGCCATGGCGTCGCCGCTGAGGGTCAGGCGCAGCAGTTCGTTGTCGCTGTCCATCTGATGCAGTTCAAGTCCCGCCGTTACGACGCTTTCGCTGATACGCAAAGACAGTGGCTGGTCGAGCGGCTGGGGAATATGGCTGCGCGGTCGCGCCTGTTGCAGTTGCGTGGCCAGTGCCAGTTGCTGTTGATATTGGCGCTCGGCTGTCGCCAACCGTTGTTGCGTCGGCTGCCAGATCAGCGCAAATGCCATAACGCTCAGAACAAAAACACTCAGCGCCAGCAGCAATCGCTGCTCCCGCCGGGACAGACTCTGAAACTTCACGACCACCGATTTCAACCCCATCAACTTCATGTGCCCTGCTCCACGGTCAGGGTTGCCTGCACTCGGTCGCGGTCCTTGTTAGAGCTGTCGAGCCGCACTGCGATGCCTTGCTGTCGTCCACGTTCACGCAGCAGTTCCAGCTCGGCAAAGCTGTTGGCGGTCAGCTGGATTTTCCAGCCATCGCCTTCACGAAATTCGATGCGCTGGACCTCGACGTTGCTGGCGCCGATGACATGCTCGACCAGGTTGACCAAACCGGCGATACGACCGCCCTGCGGCTCCGAACCTTGGCTTTGCAGGGTTTTGAGTTGCGCCGCGAGATCAACGATGCGGGTCTGCTCCGGGTAGAGCGTCTTGAACTGTTGCTCGCTGCGGCTGTAGAGCTGACGACTTTCATGGTCGAGAAATCGGATGCGCGTTTCACTCGCTCCCCAAGTCAGCAGCAACACCATCAACATCGCCATGCCACCGAGGCGCCACGGCAGGCGTTTTCGGCGGGGGGCAAAATCACCTTGCAACAGATCGATTGCGTGCTCGTGAGTACCGTTGAGCCACTGGTCGGACCCGACAGTGTACTGACGCTCGTCGCGCCACTGGATATCCTGCGACAAGCCCGGCCTGAGCAAGGCCACCTCGTCTTCCATCAGCGTCAGGCGCGCGGATAACCCGCCACCCAGCAGCCATCGACCGAACCACCAGACAGCCAACGGCTGACCGGATGGCAACACATCGGCATCGACGTAAACCGAGCGTACTTCAATGCCCGCCCCGGCCAACAATTCAAGCACGCTCGCAAATCGCTTTCGATCAATCACCACTACCGGATAGCGTCCCTGCGCATCGCGAGCGCCGACGCATAGGTGCAGCTTCTCAAGTGGTTCGCTCAATTGTTCCTCAACCGCGAACGCAATGGTTTGGCTATCGGGTCGACGCCGGGAAGGCCACGGTTCGCTGCGCAACCAGCTGCATAGTTCCATGGGCAACAGCAGATCCACTGCTTGCCCGTTCAACGCTTGCGCCGCTTGCTGCAATGGCATGCGCTGTCGATGACCGGTCGGTGACCACATGCAGCAGGGCCAGTCGGACGTCACGGTGCCCAAGCCGTCGGCCGTCAGGTAGAGCCAGTTTTTCATTGCGCGATCTCGTTGCTGTTCGACGGCAGAACGCGTCGTTGCAGGATGTTCCATTGGCGTGTCTTGGCATCGCGTTCGACATCAGTGGCCAAACGCAGACGGCGCTGCCCCTGCGTCACCTGAACTGTGATCCGGTACCAACGGCTGTCGATGCCCAAGCCGTGGCTGCTCAAGCCCTTGCCGGATAACAACGGGTCTTGGGTAAAAGCCTGAACGCTCGGCCATGGCGCCGTTGAGCGCTGGCGCAACAGGGCATCCGTCTCGACTGCTTCGATGCCATCGAGTGTGCGCAAAATCAGCGCCGGGGCCGTGTTGATGTTCAGTGCGGCGCTTGCGGGCAATAATGCGACCCAGGGTTCCAGCCGACGCAGGCGTTCACCGTCAACACCGGGCAGCAGGCGCAACTGACTCAGCTCTCGCAAAGCGCCCACTTGCTCCAGTTGCAAATCCGGCAGTTCAAGCAGCGCCAGCAAGCGCGCCCAGCGCTTGAGCGTGACCTGATCAGTTTGCCCCTCAATCAACAGGGAATTGAGATTGAAGCGCCCGGCAAGGTCCTCGATGTTGATGTGGATTTGCGCGTCTTCCACATCGAAGTCCGGGGCCGGATCAGGTATCCGGTCGCTGTCTTTTTGCTGCGCCTTGAGCAATGACAAAGCCCAGGTTTCCCCGGCCATGCCGAGTTGACGCAGATGCAGTTGCTGTAGCTGTTGCCCACTGCTTTGCAGCAACAGCCGATGACTGCGCAGCACCCCGCCGATGATCAACAGCGCCAGGCTCATGACCAGCAACACACTGACCAGCGCCACACCGCGTTGGCGCGCTCTCACAGCAGTGCCCCTGGTAGCAAAATCACTCGACGGATTGCCTGGTAGCGTCCCGCCGACAGCTGCATCTCCACCGCAAGCGGTGCCTTCGCGTCTTGCCCGGTCGGCGAGTCGCTACGCCAACCGGTGCGACCGTCGAACAGCCGCCAGCGCAAGTCGCGAACATCGCCGAGCAGTATTTGCCGCTGCACGATTGGCGAGCCTTCTGCCCGGCTGTCTCGCCATAGCACACCGTTGTCGAGACGATAGGTCAGCGTTTGTCGCTCGCTACGCGGCAGGTCCAGCGGGTTGCGCCAATTGCCGCGCTGCCATTGCAGCTGCGTCTGCTCCAACACGAGAGCCTGTTCCGTGATCTGCAGCAAGTCGCGTTCGACCACCGCGATGGCACGTTGCAGGTTTCTGAATTCACGTTCGTGGGCCATGCTGCCTTGTTGCACGCGCATCACGCCTTCGAACAGCGTCCAGCTGGCCAGTCCCAGCAAGGCGAATATCGCAATGGCGATCACCAGTTCCAGCAAGGTGAAACCGGTTTGCCTATTCATCGGAGTTGAGTATCCAGCCGCTGGCGCGGTGCAGGGGCTGGTCGCGATTGGCCAGGCTGACCTCCATCTCGACTTTTTGCAAACGCGGCTCAGGGGTGGCACTGATACGCTCACGCAGCAGCCAATCACGACCTGCCATGTGCACAGCGTATTGCGATTGCCCATCGGCTGGAGCAGATTGCAGGCGCAACTCGTTCAATTGGTTGTCGGCCACCCACGCCGCGAATAGTCGCTCCTCGACGGCAACAGTCTGCTTCAGCACGTATTGGCTGGCGGACAACACAGCGGTCGCCAGGGTCGCGAAAATCGCCAGCGCCACCATGATTTCCAGCAGGGTGAAGCCGGCCATCTGGGGCGTGCGTTGCAGCCTAACCATCGATCACCACCTCGCCGATGCCATCGGCGGACAGGCTCGACCAGATCCTGTCCCGGGTCTCGAACGTCAGCGTGAAGGTGCTGGTTTCATCACTGCTGAGCATCAGCAACTGAGGCGGGCCTGCGTCAGCGCCCAGTGTCACGGAATAGCCATCGTGCTTCAGACGCAGCCGCAGGTGATCGGGCCATCGATAAAGGGCCGTGAGCGACTCCCAGCCACGCACATCCAGGCGCATCGCCCGGTAGCCGTCGACACTCAATCGCACGCCGTATTCCTGGCCTTCAAGCACCGCCCGTTCACGTAACTGTCGAATCACCCCGGCGAGAGCAGCTGCTTCTTGTCGGGCCTGTTGGGCAGGATTCATGCCGGTGGCAAAACTCACCATGCCCACCAGCACGCCGATCAACACGATCACGATCATCAGTTCCAGCAAGGTAAACCCCCGACAACGACACCGCATGAATCAACCGCCCCAGTTGCCGATGTCGGCCGCATGCCCTTCGCCGCCCACCACGCCGTCGGAGCCGAGGGAATACAAGTCGTAGCTGCCATCGGCCGATTTCACGCCGGGATTGAGGTATTGATAGGGTGTGTTCCATGGGTCCACGGGCAGGCTTTTCAGGTAGCCGTTGGGGTTCCAGCTCCGCGCCGCCGGCAGGCCGGACGGGCGTTTGTTCAAGGCTTCCAGCCCCTGTTGCGTCGAGGGGTAATGGAAGTTGTCGAGGCGATACATCTCCAGCGCAGTAGAGATGGCCTGGATGTCGACTTTGGCGGCGGTGACCTTAGCCTGGTCGGGGCGGCTCATGAATTGCGGCACCACGATGGCCCCCAAAATGCCGATGATGACCACCACCACCATGATTTCAATCAGGGTAAAACCGCGTTGGGACGTTCTGCGACGGGGAGTGTTCATGGGTCAATTCACCAATTGGTTGAGGCTGAGAATCGGAAGCAGGATGGCCAGGACGATCAGCAGCACCACGCCGCCCATCAGCACCAGCATGGCGGGCTCGAACAGGCTCACCACCAGGGCGATACGCGCGGCCAGGCTGCTTTCCTGTTGCTCGGCGGCGCGGGCCAGCATCCGGTCGAGCTCACCGGCGCGTTCGCCGCTGGCGATCATGTGCAGCATCATCGGCGGAATGTCGCCGCCGAGTTCCAGGCCACGGGTCAGGGTTCCCCCTTCGCGGACCGAGCGGGCGACATCGGCCATACGCGCGCGAATGGTCAGGTTGCCTATCACGGCGGCGGCGATCTCCAGCGCGTCTACCAAAGGCACCGCACTTTTGCCGAGGATCGCCAGGGTGCTGGCGAAACGTGCGGCTTCCATCGCCCGCAGCACTTCACCAAAGACCGGCACATCGAGCACCAGACGATGCCAACGCAGCCGCCAGACCGGCTGACGCAAACTCCAGCGCCAAAGGCCAACCACCATCGCCAACGCGCCGAGCAGCAACAGACCATGGTTGCGCAGGCCGTCACTGGCGCTGATCAACGCCCGGGTCAACCACGGCAATGGCTGGCCGCTGTCGACGAAAATTTTCACCACGTCCGGCACCACGTAACCGAGCAGAAAACCGACGATCACCATGCTGGTCAGCATCAGGATCAGCGGATACACCAAGGCCATCTGGATCTTTTGCCGTGACGCCTGGCGGGCCTGGGTGTAGGCGGCCAGTTGTTCCAGCACATGGCCCAGATGCCCGGAACGTTCCCCGGCAGCCACGGTGGCGCGGAACAACTCCGGGAACGCCTTGGGAAACTGCGCCAATGCCGTGGCGAGAGCATGCCCTTCCATCACCCGGCTTCTGACCGCCGACAGCAGGCCCGCGACCCGCCGTTTGGCACTCTGTTTTGCCACCGCATCAAGCGCCTCCTCCAACGGCAAACCGGCCTGCACCAGTGTCGACAATTGCAACGTCAGCAGCGCCAGATCGGCGGCGCTCAACCGTCCGGCGCCCCGTGGTGCATTCACGCCATCCGCGACCTGGACCGCACTCACGCTGCGCGGCCAAAAGCCGCGTTCACGCAGTAGTTGCCGCGCATGACGGTCGCTGTCGGCCTCCAGCTGTCCCTTGCACCGGCGACCCTGAGCATCGTCAGCGCGATAGTCGAATGTCGGCATGCCTCAGTCCTCCCGCGTCACGCGCAGCAACTCGTCGAGGCTGGTCTGCCCGTCGATCACCCGTTGCCGGCCGTCCTGAAACAGGCTGCGCGACACCTTGCGTGCCTCGGCGGTCAATGCCTGCTCACCGGCGCCCTGATGAATCAGCGCCGAGATGGCCGGCGTCACGCTGATCAATTCATAGATCCCGATCCGCCCGCGATAACCGTGCTGACACTGTTCGCAACCCACCGCTCTGAACAGTTGCAACGACGCGCCAGTGTCGAGCCCCAGACGCTGGCAGGCAGCCGCACCAGCGCTGTACGGTGCCTTGCAATGCGGGCACAAAGTACGCAACAACCGCTGGGCCAAAACGCCCACCAGCGACGATGCCAACAGATACGCATCCACCCCCATGTCCACCAGACGCGTCACCGCACCAACCGCGCTGTTGGTGTGCAACGTCGACAGCACCAGATGGCCGGTCAACGAAGCCTGCACGGCGATTTCCGCGGTCTCGCGGTCACGGATCTCACCGACCATCACCACGTCCGGGTCCTGACGCAGAATCGCCCGCAAACCCCGGGCGAAAGTCATGTCGACTTTCGGGTTGACCGGCATCTGCCCGACGCCGGGCAAGTGATATTCGATGGGGTCTTCGACCGTCAGGATGTTGCGGGTCTGGTCGTTCAGGCTACTCAGCGCGGCGTACAGGCTGGTGGTCTTGCCGGAGCCCGTCGGGCCGGTGACCAGCAGAATGCCGTGGGGTTTGCCCAAGAGTTGGCGCAGGTCCGCGAGGGTGTCTTCCGGTATGCCCAGACGTTGCAACTCCAGGCGCCCGGCCTGTTTATCGAGCAGGCGCAAGACCACTCGTTCGCCGTGGGCCGAGGGCAAGGTCGAAACCCGCACATCGACTTCATGCCCGGCCAACCGCAGGGCTATCCGACCATCCTGGGGCACCCGTTTTTCAGCGATATCCAGCCGCGCCATGACCTTGATTCGCGACACCAGCAGCGTCGCCAATTCACGCCGTGGTCGAAGCATTTCACGCAATTGCCCATCGACCCGCATGCGCACCGACAGGTATTGCTCGAAGGTTTCCAGGTGCACGTCCGAGGCCTGTTCACGCACGGCTTCGCTGAGCAGCGCGTTGATCAAGCGGATGATCGGCGCATCGCCTTGCTGCTCCAGCAGATCGGCGGTTTGCGGAACCTGATCCACCAGGCTGAGCAGGTCCAGTTCTTCGTCCAGCCCTTGAGCGACCTGTTCAGCGGCGCTCTGCCCTTCGCGATAGGCTGCGGCCAGTCGCGAGGCAAACACGTCCGCTGACAGCAGCCGTAACGGCAGCGCCCGGCCGCACATCCGGCGCGCTTCGGCCAGGGCCGTGAGCGGCGTATCGGCGCGCATCGCCAGGCTCCATTCCCCGCCCTCGCACTCCAGCAGCACGCCGAAGCGCCGGGCGAAACCGAAGGGCAGTGGCTCGTAAAAAACGCTCGTGTGGTTCATGGCGTATGGGGCACTGGCTGGCGCAGATCAAACACCGGCGCATCGGAACCCGGCTCGAACAAGCGGCGTGCATCCGCTGGCAGCAGCAACGAATTGTTGCCCGCCGCGCCCTGCTGACTCAAATCGCGCAGCGCGTTGTAACGCTGCTGGCTGACGTCGACCAGGTCTTCCTTGCTGCGCACGATGGTCGGCCTCAAGAACACCATCAGATTGCTTTTCGTTTGGGTGTCGCGGGTCCAGCGAAACAGCGCGCCGAGGTAGGGAATATCGCGCAGCAACGGCACGCCGCTTTTTTGCGTGCGCACGCTGTCCCGGATCAAACCGCCGATGACGATGATTTCGCCGTCGTCGGCCAGAATGGTGCTCTTGAGCGCGCGCTTGTTGGTGATCAGGTCGGAGGAATCGATACCGGAAACCGACGGCGCAATGTCCGAGACTTCCTGCTCGACCTCCAGTCGCAACGTCGAGCCTTCATTGATGTAGGGCTTGATCTTGAGGCTGATGCCGACGTCCTTGCGCTCGACCGTGGTGAACGGATTGTCCGCACCGCTGCTGTTGGTCGCGTAAGAACCGGTTTTGAACGGCACGTTCTGGCCGACGATGATTTCCGCTTCTTGATTATCGAGGGTCAACAGGCTCGGCGTGGACAGCAGGTTGCTGTGGGTGTTGCTGGCCAGCGCCGAAATCAATGCGCCGAAACGGTCACTGCCCAGCCGTAGCAGTGCGCCTTCCGGCGCCGACTTGTTCTCGTCAAATGTCAGGCCGCCGACGATCGGGATGTCGGTGCCGGGGAAGTTGATGAAGCCTTTCGCGTCGCCGGTGTTCAGGCCCCATTGCACACCAACGGCTTCGGCGATGTCCCCGGAAATCTCGACGATGGCGGCATGGATCAGCACTTGCGCACGAGGCTGGTCCAACTGACGCACGATACTTTCGATGGTTCGCACCTGCGCCGGCTCGGCGATCAGCACCAGCGCATTCTGGCTTTCGTCGGCCTTGATCATGAAGGTAGCGCCGGCCGCTGTGTCTTTGCTGGTGCCAATGGCGGGCGATACTTTTCTGCCCTGCCCCATGCTTTCCAGAATCTCAGCCAACTGCTTGGCATCGCTGTGACGCAGGCGGATTACGCGGGCATTGTCAGATGTCACCGTGGTCGGGATATCGAGGCCGCGAGCCAGTTCGGCCAGGCGTTGGCGAACCGCGGGCGGGCCGATGAGGATCAAGCGGTTGGTCCTGCTGTCGGCCAGCACCTGGATGGTGGTGTCGGCATTGCGTTTGCCCAGTGAGGCTTCCATCACCGGGGCCACATCGCTGGCCTGGGCGTGGCGCAGTTGAACCACGGCGTGCATGTTGCCCTGCCCCGAATCCAGCTGGCGCACCACCTGAGTGATTCGTTGCACATTAGCCGCCGTGTCGGTGACCACCAGCGCATTGGCCGACACCGACGGGCCGACATAGCCATTAACCGATACCAACGGCCTGACCAGCCCGCCAATATCAGTGGCGCTGCTGGTATTCAGCTCGATGACCCGGGTGACGAACTGCGAAGGCGTGGCGTTTTTTGCCGGACCGTTGCCGGCGCGGGTTTTGGCTTCGGTCACCGGCGTGATCAGAATCCGGTCACCTTCGTCGATCACCGTGAAGTTATGGGCGTCGAGCACTGAGTAAAACAAACGACGAACACCCTCTCGATCGAGGGCTTGCCGAGACATGACCGTGATGCGCCCGGAGACTCTGGGATCGAGCACCACGGTGGTCCCGAGAATGCTGGAAATTTCCTCGACAATGTCGCGCAGCTCGGCATTGTTCATCGCCAACTGCCATTTTTCTTCTGCGGCAGACAGCACAGTCGGAAGGCTTGCCGTCACCAGAACGGCAAGAAGAAGCATGGAGCGCAAGGCCTGCGCGCCAGTGAAGCTGTTCATGGTCTGATCACTCTGACGGCCCGGAAAACGGGCGTAGATAACGCACTGATACAACGGGAGTTCGAGGCTCGGTTGGAGATTCGAATCGGCGCAGAAAACGCGCGGCAGGTGTTTGCAGGGTCAATAGTTCTTCGCGCCCCTTGTTCCACAGCATCACTTGGTTGGTCTCGACGCGACGCAGAACGCTGCCGCCGGGCAACCGTTCGCCGACCTGGTACAAACGTGAACCTTGTGCATCGGCCAGCAATGCTCTGGACAAACCATTGCTGACGACAAAACTGGCCTGCAAGGTCAAGGGCTCGGCGCTGGTTCGAGGGGTGTCGTCTGTGGCCAGTCCAAATACCGTTGCCAACGCCGTCGCATCCAGTGGCACGCGGGCAGGCTCGGGGATAACAGCGACCATCGCCGGTAATGCCCGGGTGAACTGTTCACGAAAAATCCGCTCCTGCCACACGACAAAAACGGCGCAGCCCACCGGCAAAATCAGCAGGCCTGCCGTGATCCGGCGCAGGCCGAAACAGGTCAGCACCTTCAGTGAAAGTTTCACGATGGGTTCACTCGATTCTCAACGGAAAGGCCCCGTCTTCAGACGACCCTTCTCAGGTCGCCTGAAGTGCTGCGGGAGGACTTAGAGTTCGTTCCACGCCATGTGCGAATGCGCACCGACGCCAGGTTCGAATCCGTTGGCAGTCGGGCTGTATTGCTTGCAGTAGCCCGACTCCGGGAATGGCTTGCACTCGAAGACCTTGTTGATCTTCGGTTGCAGCACTCTGGTACCAGCGATGTAGCCACTGATGCCTTCCGGGAACACAAACTCGTAGTCAGCGCCAGCGCCTTCACCCGTCAGTTGCGTGGTCTGGGTATCCTGGCGAGTAGTGCGGCCATCGAGTGTGGTGCCGACCAGGGTCAGCGTATGTGCACCAGGATTGCCGCGCACATCGATCGCCAGCCAATTCGAGCCGCTGTCCACTTGTGCAGAGGTGGAGCCGACGGGCTTGTTGTTCTCGTTGAACAGGGTCGCTTCGACGTTCATTTTGCGGTTGGACAAAATGCCGAAATCAACCTTGGCCAAGCCTTTTTCCAGCACATATTCAGCTTGCTGGGATGCCACCGACAGGCGAGCCGCGGCATCTTCCTGCATGTTCAATTGCACTTCGTAGCGCGTTACACCGCTCGCTTTTTGCGCGTACAAACGGTTGTTGCCCTTGACCGGCTCGACCGTACCGTCTTCGTCACGGACGCCCGCGCGGATGAGTGTATGGGCCTTGTTGATCGCCTCTGCCAACTTGAACGACCAATTGTTGGGTGCGCCTTCTTCGGCCGTGTTGATAGAAATTTCAACACTGTAATCCGGGCTTTCGCCGTTGGCGGAAAACGCGCGAGCCTTGACCTTGTCACCAACCAGCAATGTGGTCGAAGGCGCAATGCTGCCGACGGAGGACCAGCCACCCGGCAGTTCCGGCTCAGCCAGGATGTTCACGTCCGCCGGGTTGTAGAACGCGGCGTCGGTGTCACCAACCGTCCAGACCCCCAGGATGACGTGATGCCCGGATTTGTCGGCGGGAATGGTGCAGTTGTGCTTGTCGCTGTTGGACGGCTTCTGATTGCCACCGTCGATGGTGCAGAACGGTGTGCTCTCGAAGGTAGCGCGTTTGAGCGCTTCGTTCGGGTTCCAGCCGTTGCGGGTGATGAAGTATTCATGTTTGGTGGCTGGATGAACGGCCGTGTAGTGCCATTGGAAATCCAGAGTGCGATTGTGGATTTCCGTCAGGTGCCAACGGGTGGCGGACTGGGCGTCCAGTGCCGAGAACAGCGAGTGACCGCCACTTGCAATCTTGCCATCGACCGGCCCCTGCAACGGAGCGCCACCGACACCGGCGGGAAAGCCCTTGAAGGTTTCGCCAACACTTTGTGGCTCGTATTGCGCACCGCCACAGTTGGTGTTCAAGCCTTTCTGACAGAGCAGTGCACGCGACGGTGGCACTTCCAGGAAGCCATGAGCTGAAGCACTTTGGGACGCCAGCATTGCCGATAACAGGATCATTGAAGAAGTGCACGCAGCAAACGCACTTCCCTTGTACGAAGTATTTTTCATCAAATGAGTTCCAGACTTCTTATCGAAATTTAAGGCGCGCATCGCTGGCGCCGATGTTTGCGATATTGCTCAGCGACTGGCTGAGCAAGGGTCCGAACCTTACGTGGATGAATGAATTTTCTATGTAGGGAAAGTCTCTGCTGACCGCAGGAACAGTCTCTTCAGCTCTTTCTCCGACAATGGATGAGAGAATTCTTACAAGCTGTGGCGCCACCCCTAAACAAGAAAAAAGAGCATAAAAAAAGCCTGTCCAGCGTCATGCCGGACAGGCTTTGGCAACATCAGAAATCTGTTACTCGTGATATTGCGCCGACAACTCATGCACGGCGCGCAAGAACGCACCCGCATGTTCCGGATCGACTTCCGGAGTGATGCCGTGACCCAGGTTGAACACGTGGCCGCTGCCTTTGCCGTAGCTGGCGAGGATGCGACCGACCTCGGTGCGAATCGCTTCTGGTTTCGCGTAGAGCACGGTCGGGTCCATGTTGCCTTGCAGGGCGACCTTGTCGCCGACACGGGTGCGGGCGCTGCCGATGTCGCAGGTCCAGTCCAGGCCCAGAGCATCCGCGCCAGCGTCGGCGATGCTTTCCAGCCACAGCCCGCCGTTCTTGGTGAACAGGATCACCGGAACCTTGCGGCCTTCGTGCTCGCGGATCAGGCCGCTGACGATTTTCTTCATGTAGGCCAGGGAGAATTCCTGGTACGCCGCCGCCGAGAGGCTGCCGCCCCAGCTGTCGAAGATCTGCACCGCTTGCGCGCCGGCCATGATCTGGCCGTTGAGGTAGCTGGTGACCGTCTGCGCGAGCTTGTCCAGCAGCAGGTGCAAGGCTTGCGGGTTGTCGTAGAGCATGGTTTTGGTCTTGCGGTAGTCCTTCGACGAGCCGCCTTCGACCATGTAGGTCGCCAGGGTCCATGGGCTGCCGGCAAAGCCGATCAGCGGTACACGACCGTTCAGTTCACGGCGAATGGTGCTGACCGCGTCCATCACGTAGCCGAGGTCTTTGTGTGGATCAGGAATCGGCAGGGCTTCGATGTCGGCCAGGGTGCTGACGACTTTCTTGAAGCGCGGACCTTCACCGGTTTCGAAGTACAGACCCTGGCCCATGGCATCGGGGATGGTCAGGATGTCGGAGAAGAGGATCGCCGCGTCCAGCTGCGGGTAGCGATCGAGCGGTTGCATCGTGACTTCGCAAGCGAACTCCGGGTTCATGCACAGGCTCATGAAGTCGCCGGCCTTGGCGCGGCTGGCGCGGTATTCCGGCAGGTAGCGACCGGCCTGACGCATCATCCACACGGGGGTGACGTCTACGGGTTGCTTGAGCAGGGCGCGAAGGAAACGGTCGTTCTTCAGGGCAGTCATGTCGGCATCCGGAAAAAAAGTGCGGGCATTTTCTCAGAGCCGGACGCAAAAGGCACGGTTGCAGGTCAGCCTTTTGTCTATCGGGTCAATTTGTCGCGGCTGAATGCAGTGTTTGCTGCACCACAAAACACTGTGGGAGCTGGCTTGCCAGCGATGCAGACACCTCGGTTTGTCAGGTAGGCCG
>NZ_JBSVXD010000026.1:0-46678 GCF_054070755.1 Pseudomonas sp. SDO5591_S426
AAAACACCCTGCGAAAGCGTAGCCCTCGCAGGGTGTGGGGGTGACCATCTCATTAACCCAGGCAGTCTGTCATGACAGCGTCTGGGTTTTTTCATTGGTGGCGGGTCTGCGTTAAAGTTATGTGTCGCTCAGTCGACATAAAGATCAGAGCCTTCCTAATTTCAAGCTGTTGTCTGTCACGAGGTAGAAACATGAACCCCATGAGAGCCCTTCGCCAATATCAGAAGGTCAATTCCCATGCCCAGATCTCTGAAGCCAATCCCCATCGCCTGGTACAGATGCTGATGGAAGGTGGCCTGGACCGCATGGCTCAAGCCAAGGGCGCCCTGGAGCGGGGTGACATCGCACTCAAGGGTTTGATGCTGGGTAAGGCCACTGACATCATCATCGGGCTGCGTGACGGCTTGACTCCGGAGAAGGCCGAGGACCCTGCTTCGATCCAGCAACTCGACAGCTTGTACGCGTACATGACCAACCGGTTGATGGAAGCCAATACCAGCAACGATGTAGCAATCATCGACGAAGTATCGGGTTTGCTCGAAACCTTGAAAAGCGGTTGGGATGCGATTGCCAGCCCACAGGCCTGACGGCCGAGGATGACGTCATGAGTCAAGCACTGCGGCGCATAGAAGAAACCCGCGAAGCCCTGATCGATGCCCTGGCGGCGCGTAATTGGGACGCGATTGGCGAACTCGATACGACCTGTCGCGAATGTGTCGACGAGGTGCTCAGTGAGGTACCGATCGATGAAGAGGCGGTACGCAGTAATCTTGAGGGGTTGCTGGCGGTGTACAAGGAGTTGCTGACCGCGACCATGGGTGAGCGTCAGGCGATAGTCGACGAGATGTCGCAGATCAACCAAGCACAAAAGGCATCAAAGGTTTACCATCTGTTTGGTTAATTGACGCCAGTTAATCCAAACATAGTGCGCCATAAATTTGACTGTGCACGGTTTTTTGACTTAACTAGTGGCTGGCTCCAGATATCAGTCGTCTTCAGGCATATCCTGCCTGCAAGCGTTTAGCTTGCCCCAGCATTTTGGGCATTGAGTTGACTAGGGAAGTTGCTATTGCATGTGGCGTGAAACCAAAATTCTGCTGATAGATGACGATAGCGTCCGCCGCCGCGACCTGGCGGTGATTTTAAATTTTCTCGGCGAAGAAAATTTACCCTGCGGTAGCCACGACTGGCAGCAGGCTGTCGGCTCTTTATCGTCTAGTCGTGAAGTGATCTGTGTCCTTATCGGGACGGTCAACGCTCCTGGCGCACTCATGGGCTTGCTAAAGACACTCGCGACATGGGATGAGTTCCTTCCGGTTTTGTTAATGGGCGATAATTCTTCCATTGACCTGCCGGACGATCAGCGTCGCCGGGTACTTTCGACGCTCGAAATGCCGCCCAGCTACAGCAAACTGCTCGACTCGCTGCACCGTGCCCAGGTCTACCGCGAAATGTACGACCAGGCCCGCGAGCGCGGTCGTCATCGCGAACCCAATCTTTTCCGCAGCCTCGTCGGCACCAGCCGGGCGATCCAGCACGTCCGTCAGATGATGCAGCAAGTGGCCGACACCGACGCCAGCGTGCTGATCCTCGGTGAGTCCGGGACCGGCAAGGAAGTGGTCGCGCGTAACCTGCATTACCATTCCAAGCGCCGTGAAGCGCCGTTCGTGCCTGTCAACTGTGGGGCGATCCCGGCTGAACTGCTCGAAAGCGAATTGTTCGGTCACGAGAAGGGCGCCTTCACCGGCGCGATCACCAGCCGAGCCGGGCGTTTCGAACTGGCCAACGGCGGCACCCTGTTCCTCGATGAAATCGGCGACATGCCGCTGCCGATGCAGGTCAAGTTGCTGCGCGTATTGCAGGAGCGCACCTTCGAACGCGTGGGCAGCAACAAGACCCAGAGCGTCGACGTGCGCATCATTGCGGCGACCCACAAGAATCTCGAAAGCATGATCGAGATCGGTACCTTCCGCGAAGACTTGTACTACCGCTTGAACGTGTTCCCGATCGAGATGGCGCCGCTGCGTGAGCGCGTCGAAGATATCCCGCTGCTGATGAACGAGCTGATCTCGCGCATGGAGCATGAGAAGCGCGGTTCGATCCGCTTCAACTCCGCCGCCATCATGTCGCTGTGTCGTCACGGTTGGCCGGGCAACGTCCGTGAGCTGGCGAACCTGGTGGAGCGCATGGCGATCATGCATCCGTACGGGGTGATCGGCGTGGTCGAGTTGCCGAAGAAATTCCGCTACGTCGACGACGAAGACGAGCAACTGGTCGACAGCTTGCGCAGCGATCTTGAAGAGCGGGTGGCCATCAACGGTCATACTCCGGACTTCACGGCCAACGCCATGCTGCCGCCGGAAGGCCTGGACCTGAAGGACTACCTCGGTGGTCTGGAGCAAGGCTTGATCCAGCAGGCGCTGGACGATGCCAATGGCATTGTGGCGCGTGCCGCCGAACGTCTGCGTATCCGCCGCACCACGCTGGTGGAAAAGATGCGCAAGTACGGCATGAGCCGTCGTGACGGAGATGAGCAGGCGGATGATTGACGCCTGTTTTTCAAGTGATTTATTTATAAGCAGTTTTTTTTAGGCACGGGTATTGCTACGTCCCTCGCAACGTTCCGTTTCACTGACGGTCAGCCAAGCGAGAGAGCACGATGCCCCAAGTCGCCCAGATGTCTCCTGTCCCTAATGCCCTGGGGCAATCGTCGTCCGTAGAACAGGCAAGCCGGCTTGGCCTCGAGCAGGCATTCGCCCTGTTCAACCAGATGTCCAGTCAGTTGACCAGTTCCTACAGCATGCTCGAAGCCCGGGTCACCGAGCTCAAGGGTGAACTGGCCGTGGTCAGCGCCCAGCGCATGCAGGAGCTGGCGGAAAAAGAACGCCTGGCCAACCGTCTACAGAACCTTCTCGACCTGTTGCCCGGTGGCGTCATCGTCATCGACGCCCAGGGCATCGTGCGCGAAGCCAACCCGGCAGCCTGCGAACTGCTCGGTCTGCCGCTGGAAGGCGAGTTGTGGCGGCATGTCATTGCCCGCTGCTTTGCGCCTCGCGAAGACGACGGTCATGAAGTCTCACTCAAGGACGGTCGGCGTTTGTCGATTGCCACGCGCTCGCTGGATGCCGAACCCGGTCAACTGGTGTTGCTCAACGACCTGACTGAAACCCGTCACCTGCAAGATCAGCTGGCGCGCCACGAGCGACTGTCCTCTCTCGGGCGCATGGTTGCGTCGCTCGCTCACCAGATTCGTACGCCCTTGTCCGCCGCGCTGCTCTACGCCAGTCATTTGACTGAGCAGGAATTGCCGGTCGAGACGCAGCAGCGTTTTGCCGGACGCCTCAAAGAGCGCCTGCACGAACTGGAACATCAGGTGCGCGACATGCTGGTATTTGCACGCGGTGAATTGCCGCTGACCGATCGCGTAAGCCCCAAACAATTGATGCAGTCGCTGCAGGCGGCAGCCCTGACCCATGTGCAGGACCTGCCTATCCGCTGGCAGTGCGACAGCCATGCCGGCGAGTTGCTGTGCAGTCGCGACACCCTGGTCGGGGCCATCCTCAATCTCATCGAAAATGCTATTCAGGCCAGTGCCGGTGACGTGCGCCTCAAGGTCCATCTGTATACCCGGGACAACCACTTGCGTGTGTGCGTCAGCGACAGCGGCAGCGGGATCGACGGCGTTGTGCTGGCGCGTCTGGGTGAACCGTTTTTCACCACCAAGGCCACCGGCACCGGCCTCGGCCTGACCGTGGTCAAGGCAGTTGCCCGTGCCCATCAGGGCGAGTTGCAATTGCGTTCGCGGGTGGGCCGAGGCACGTGTGCGCAGGTCATCCTGCCGCTGTTTGTCAGCGAAAAAAGCAGCGCTCAGGGAGCGGAGTGAAAGTCATGGGTATCAAGGTTCTACTGGTCGAGGATGACCGCGCTTTACGCGAAGCACTGGCCGATACGCTGTTGCTCGCCGGTCACGAATACACAGCCGTCGGTTCGGCGGAAGAAGCCTTGGCCGCAGTCGAGGCCGAGGCGTTCAACCTGGTGCTCAGCGACGTCAACATGCCGGGCATGGATGGTCATCAACTGCTGGGCTTGCTGCGGGCGCGCCAGCCGCAACTGCCGGTGTTGCTGATGACGGCGCACGGTGCCGTGGAGCGCGCAGTGGATGCGATGCGTCAGGGCGCGGCAGATTATCTGGTCAAGCCTTTCGAACCCAAGGCCTTGCTCGATCTGGTCGCCCGGCATGCGCTGGGCAGTCTCGGCAACGCCGACAGCGAAGGGCCGGTGGCTTTGGAGCCGGCCAGTGCGCAGCTGCTGGACCTGGCCGCGCGGGTAGCTCGCAGTGATTCCACGGTATTGATCTCCGGCGAGTCCGGGACGGGCAAGGAAGTGCTGGCGCGCTACATCCATCAGCATTCCCATCGCGCCAGTCAGCCGTTCATTGCGATCAACTGCGCGGCGATCCCCGACAACATGCTCGAGGCCACACTGTTCGGCCACGAAAAAGGCTCGTTCACCGGCGCCATTGCCGCGCAGGCCGGCAAGTTCGAACAGGCCGATGGCGGGACCATCCTGCTCGACGAAATCTCCGAAATGCCTCTTGGCCTGCAAGCCAAACTGCTGCGCGTGCTGCAAGAGCGCGAGGTCGAACGCGTCGGCGCGCGCAAGCCGATCACTCTGGACATCCGCGTGGTCGCGACCACCAACCGTGACCTGGCCGGGGAAGTGGCGGCGGGGCGTTTCCGTGAAGACCTTTACTATCGCCTGTCGGTGTTTCCACTGGCGTGGCGTCCGTTGCGCGAGCGCACCGCCGATATCCTGCCGCTGGCCGAGCGGCTGCTTGCCAAGCACGTCAATAAAATGAAGCATGCCGCGGCGCGACTGTCGCCCGAGGCGCAAGCGTGCCTGATCGGTTACCCGTGGCCGGGCAATGTGCGTGAGCTGGACAACGCGATTCAGCGCGCGCTGATCCTGCAACAGGGCGGCCTGATTCAGCCGCAGGATTTCTGTCTGGCCGGGCCGGTCGCCTGCGCGCCGTTGCCGTCATTGGCGCCGGTACCGGTGCGTCCACTGGAAGTCGATGCCGAGTCTGCCGGAGCGTTGGGGGATGACCTGCGTCGTCGCGAGTTCCAGATGATCATCGACACCCTGCGCACCGAGCGTGGCCGTCGCAAAGAGGCCGCCGAGCGCCTGGGCATCAGCCCGCGCACCTTGCGATACAAGCTGGCGCAGATGCGTGATGCGGGAATGGATGTGGAAGCCTATCTGTTCGCCACCTGACCCTATTCCTGTAGGAGCGAGCTTGCTCGCGATGGTCGTTAACGATTGCGCGGGGTTTCAGGATAAACGCGCTGCTCTTGCGTCCATCGCGAGCAGGCTCGCTCCTACAGGGGGATCGTCTCGAAAGCTGGCACCCTTGTTGCTAACACCTCAGTACCCGCCGAGTGAGCGTCAAAAAATTGCGGGCCGCCAAAGAGAGAAATCATGAGCCAAGGTATTGAATTCAATCGGTTGATGCTGGATATGCGCTCCATGCAAATGGACGCCATGTCTGCGCCGAAATCGACTGCCGCCGTCCCTGAACTGAATGGCAGCAGCTTTTCCGACATGCTCGGTCAGGCCGTCAATAAAGTGAACGACACCCAGCAGGCTTCCAGTCAGTTGGCCAGTGCCTTCGAGATCGGCAAGAGCGGCGTCGACCTGACGGACGTGATGATTTCCTCGCAGAAGGCCAGCGTGTCTTTCCAGGCGTTGACCCAGGTGCGTAACAAGCTGGTTCAGGCTTACCAAGACATCATGCAGATGCCGGTTTAAGGACGAGATTGAGTCATGGCAGAAGCAGTCGCCGATAATGTTCCGGCCAAGGCCACACCGATAGACGGCAAGCCGCCGCTGTTCGGTCTGTCCTTCCTGGAAAACCTCTCCGAGATGACCATGCTGCGTCAGGTGGGCCTGTTGGTCGGCCTGGCCGCGAGCGTGGCGATTGGCTTTGCCGTGGTGTTGTGGTCCCAGCAGCCGGACTACCGTCCGCTGTATGGCAGCCTTGCCGGTATGGACGCCAAGCAGGTCATGGACACCCTGGCCGCCGCCGATATTCCCTACACCGTCGAACCGAATTCCGGTGCCTTGCTGGTCAAGGCCGAAGACCTGTCCCGTGCGCGACTCAAACTCGCGGGCGCTGGTGTCACTCCCAGCGATGGCAACATCGGTTTTGAAATCCTCGATAAAGAACAAGGCCTGGGTACCAGCCAGTTCATGGAAGCCACGCGCTATCGTCGTGGCCTCGAAGGTGAACTGGCGCGCACGATTTCCAGCCTGAACAATGTCAAGGGCGCCCGCGTGCACCTGGCGATTCCGAAGAGTTCGGTGTTCGTGCGCGACGAGCGCAAGCCGAGTGCTTCGGTACTGGTTGAGCTGTACTCCGGCCGGTCGCTGGAGCCGGGTCAGGTGGTTGCCATCATCAATCTGGTGGCGACCAGCGTTCCTGAGTTGAGCAAGTCGCAGATCACCGTGGTCGACCAGAAGGGCAACCTGCTTTCCGATCAGGCGGAAAATTCCGAACTGACCATGGCCGGCAAGCAATTCGATTACAGCCGTCGCATGGAAAGCATGCTCACCCAGCGTGTGCACAACATCCTGCAACCGGTGCTGGGCAATGATCGCTATAAAGCCGAAGTCTCGGCCGACGTTGACTTCAGTGCCGTCGAGTCAACTTCCGAGCAGTTCAACCCGGACCAACCGGCGTTGCGCAGCGAGCAGTCGGTCAACGAACAACGCACCGCCAGCAATGGTCCGCAAGGTGTGCCGGGTGCCTTGAGCAACCAGCCGCCATCGCCGGCCTCCGCGCCGCAAACGACTGCGGGCGCTGCGCCTGCTGCCGGCATGGTGCAACCAGGCCAGCCACTGATCGATGCCAACGGCCAGCAAATCATGGACCCGGCCACCGGCCAGCCGATGTTGGCGCCGTACCCGGCGGACAAGCGTCAACAGTCCACCAAGAACTTCGAACTCGACCGTTCCATCAGCCACACCAAACAGCAGCAGGGCCGATTGAATCGCCTGTCGGTGTCGGTAGTGGTGGACGATCAGGTCAAGATCAACCCGGCCAACGGTGAAACCACCCGCGCGCCGTGGACCGCCGATGAATTGGCGCGCTTCACTCGCCTGGTGCAGGACGCGGTCGGTTTCGACGCCAGCCGTGGCGACAGCGTCAGCGTGATCAACATGCCGTTCTCCGCCGATCGCGGCGAAGTGATTGCCGATATTCCGTTCTACTCCCAGCCGTGGTTCTGGGACATCGTCAAGCAAGTCATGGGTGTCCTGTTCATCCTGGTGCTGGTGTTCGGTGTGCTGCGTCCGGTGCTCAACAACATCACCGGTGGCGGCAAAGACAAACAACTGGCCGGCATCGGCAGCGACGTCGAGTTGGGTGGCATGGGCGGCCTGGACGGCGAACTGGCCAACGACCGCGTCAGCCTCGGCGGCCCGCAAAGCATCCTGCTGCCGAGCCCGAGCGAAGGCTATGACGCGCAGTTGAACGCAATCAAGAGTCTGGTGGCAGAAGACCCGGGTCGTGTGGCCCAGGTCGTGAAAGAGTGGATTAACGCAGATGAGTGATAACCGAGCCGTTGCCGCCAAGCTGTCCAAGGTCGACAAAGCCGCAATCCTGCTGCTGTCCCTTGGCTCTACCGACGCCGCCCAGGTGCTGCGCCACATGGGACCCAAAGAGGTCCAGCGTGTGGGCGTGGCCATGGCGCAGATGGGTAACGTGCACCGCGAGCAGGTCGAACAGGTGATGAGTGAGTTCGTCGACATCGTCGGCGACCAGACCAGCCTGGGCGTCGGCTCCGACGACTACGTGCGCAAAATGCTCACCCAGGCACTGGGCGAAGACAAGGCCAACGGCCTGATCGACCGCATCCTGCTGGGTGGCAACACCAGCGGCCTCGACAGCCTGAAGTGGATGGAACCGCGCGCGGTTGCCGACGTGATCCGTTACGAGCACCCGCAGATCCAGGCGATCGTGGTGGCTTACCTCGACCCGGATCAGGCCGGTGAAGTACTCGGCAACTTCGACCACAAGGTGCGCCTGGACATCATCCTGCGCGTCTCGTCGCTGAACACCGTGCAGCCTGCGGCGCTGAAAGAACTCAACCAGATTCTCGAGAAGCAGTTCTCCGGCAACTCGAACGCTTCGCGTACCACGCTGGGCGGCATCAAGCGTGCGGCCGACATCATGAACTTCCTCGACAGCTCGATCGAAGGCCAGCTCATGGACTCGATCCGCGAAGTCGACGAAGACCTGTCCGGTCAGATCGAAGACCTCATGTTCGTGTTCAACAACCTGGCCGATGTCGACGACCGCGGTATCCAGGCACTGTTGCGCGAAGTGTCTTCCGACGTGCTGGTGCTGGCCCTCAAGGGTTCGGACGAAGGCGTCAAGGAAAAGATCTTCAAGAACATGTCCAAGCGTGCGGCCGAACTGTTGCGCGACGACCTGGAAGCCAAAGGCCCGGTACGCGTCAGCGACGTGGAAACCGCGCAGAAAGAAATCCTCACTATCGCCCGTCGTATGGCCGAGGCCGGGGAAATCGTTCTCGGTGGCAAGGGCGGCGAGGAAATGATCTAACACCATGGCCAAGCATGATGATTCAACCACTGACCTGATCCGGGCCAGGGATGTCAGTGGTTTCGATACCTGGGCGCTGCCCAGTTTCGACCCGCCGGCACCCGAGCCTGAACCGGAGCCGGAACCCGAACCGCCGGAAATGGAAGAAGTGCCGCTGGAGGAAGTCCAGCCACTGACCCTTGAAGAACTCGAAAGCATTCGCCAGGAAGCCTATAACGAAGGCTTCGCGGTGGGTGAGAAAGAAGGTTTCCACAGCACCACGCTCAGGGTCCGCCAGGAAGCTGAAGTGGCGCTATCGGCCAAGATCGCCGGGCTGGAACAGCTGATGGCGCACCTGTTCGAGCCTATCGCCGAACAAGATACCCAGATTGAAAAGTCGTTGGTCGACCTCGTGCAGCACATCACCAAACAGGTGATTCAGCGCGAACTGGCCATCGACTCGACGCAGATCGAACACGTCATGCGCGAAGCCCTCAAGCTGTTGCCGCTGGGCGTAGGCAATGTGCGGCTGTACATCAATCCGCAGGATTTCGAACAGGTCAAAGCACTGCGCGAACGCCATGAAGAAACCTGGCGCATCGTCGAGGACGAATCCTTGTTGCCCGGCGGTTGCCGGGTCGAGACCGAGCACAGTCGCATCGATGCCACGGTGGAAACCCGCGTCAAACAGGTCATGGACAAACTGTTCGATCAGCTCCACGAGCAGGCCTTGCACCCGGCCGCGCCGGACGTGAGCCTTGAACTGCCGATCGAAAGTAAACCCGCAGCCGCTGCCGATCCGGACCTTCCCGATGCGCCTTGAACGCACCAGTTTCGCCAAGCGCCTCGGTAGCTACGCCGAGGCCACGGAACTGGCCGGCGCGCCGATCCTCGAAGGGCGCCTGTTGCGCATGGTTGGCCTGACCCTCGAAGCCGAAGGCTTGCGCGCTGCCATGGGCAGCCGCTGCATGGTCATCAACGACGACAGCTATCACCCGGTGCAGGTCGAAGCCGAAGTCATGGGCTTCTCCGGCAGCAAGGTTTTTCTGATGCCGGTGGGCAGTGTTGCCGGCATCGCGCCCGGTGCTCGCGTCGTTCCGCTTTCCGATACCGGTCGTTTGCCGATGGGCATGAGCATGCTCGGGCGCGTGCTCGATGGCGCCGGTCGTGCGCTTGACGGCAAGGGCGGGATGAAGGCCGAAGACTGGGTGCCGATGGACGGCCCGACCATCAACCCGCTCAAGCGTGAACCGATCAGCGAGCCGCTGGACGTGGGCATCCGTTGCATCAACGGCATGTTGACGGTGGGTCGCGGTCAGCGTCTCGGCCTGTTCGCCGGTACTGGTGTCGGTAAATCCGTGCTGCTGGGCATGATGACCCGCTTCACCGAGGCCGACATCATTGTCGTCGGGCTGATCGGTGAGCGGGGTCGTGAAGTTAAAGAGTTCATCGAGCACATTCTCGGTGAAGAAGGGCTCAAGCGTTCGGTGGTGGTGGCGTCCCCGGCGGACGATGCGCCGCTGATGCGTCTGCGCGCCGCCATGTACTGCACACGAATCGCCGAGTATTTCCGCGACAAGGGCAAGAACGTCCTGTTGCTGATGGATTCGCTGACGCGATTCGCCCAGGCCCAGCGGGAAATCGCCCTGGCCATTGGCGAGCCGCCGGCAACCAAGGGCTATCCGCCATCGGTGTTCGCCAAATTGCCGAAACTGGTTGAGCGGGCCGGTAACGCCGAGAAGGGCGGCGGTTCGATCACGGCGTTCTACACCGTGCTGTCCGAAGGCGATGACCAGCAAGATCCGATTGCCGACTCGGCGCGAGGCGTGCTCGACGGGCACATCGTGCTGTCGCGGCGATTGGCGGAAGAAGGTCATTACCCGGCCATCGATATCGAGGCGTCCATCAGCCGGGTGATGCCGGCGGTGGTGTCGCCGGAACACATGATGCGCGCGCAGTACTTCAAGCAGTTGTGGTCGCGCTATCAGCAGAGTCGTGACCTGATCAGCGTCGGCGCTTACGTCGCCGGTGGTGATCGCGAGACCGACCTGGCGATTTCCCTGCAACCGCAACTGGTCAAATACCTGCGCCAGGGCCTCAACGACAGCATCAGCCTGGGCGAAAGCGAAGCGTATCTCGCCTCGATCTTCGCGCCTGCGGCGGGCGGCTAACCGGTCATGGCCCAGACTCGAGCAGGGCGTCTGGCACCCGTGGTGGAAATGGCCGAGAAGGCCGAGAAAACCGCGGTCCAGCGTCTGGGACACTTTCAGGGGCAAGTGCGTTTGGCCGAAAGCAAACTCGCCGACCTCGAAGCCTTTCGCCTCGATTATCAAGAACAGTGGATCGTGCGCGGCAGCAGCGGTGTGTCGGGCCAGTGGTTGCTCGGCTATCAGGGCTTTCTCGCGCAGTTGGGCACGGCCATTGATCAACAGCGACAAAGCCTGGCCTGGCACCAGAACAACCTGAACAAGGCACGGGACACCTGGCAACAGGCGTTCGCCCGGGTCGAAGGCTTGCGCAAACTGGTTCAGCGCTACGCCGATGAGGCGCGGGCACTCGAAGACAAACGCGAGCAAAAGCTGCTGGATGAATTGTCCCAGCGATTGCCGCGTCAGGATGCGTATTGAATCAGCTGGGCCGCAGTATCGTTCATCGCGGGCAAGCCTTGCTCCTACAGGATTGAGGTGATTTCCAGAGTGAAACCGAGCCTGTAGGAGCAGGGCTTGCCCGCGATAGCGATCCGAGGGCCACCACAATGCCAAACCTTGCCCCAACCTCTACCAAATGCTAAACCTTGTACAAGCAGGTTTACCAATGACAAGGAAGCCATGACATGTCAGTCGTTACAGAAGTCTCGCCGGATGGACAAAAACTGACGATATCGATCAAGGGACGCTTCGATTTCGCCAAGCATCAGGCATTTCGTGAGTCCTACGAAAGCCGTGATCTGGCCGAGGTCGTTGTCGACTTGAAGGAAGCGACCTACCTCGACAGTTCCGCGCTGGGCATGCTGCTGCTGTTGC
The DNA here is from genome assembly GCF_054070755.1 of Pseudomonas sp. SDO5591_S426. Taxonomy (NCBI): domain Bacteria; kingdom Pseudomonadati; phylum Pseudomonadota; class Gammaproteobacteria; order Pseudomonadales; family Pseudomonadaceae; genus Pseudomonas; species Pseudomonas sp. SDO5591_S426. Next base: position 11,626 of record NZ_JBSVXD010000026.1, read on the forward strand.
GTGACCACGCCGGTGGCGAAAATTCCGATATTCGCGTGGTCAACAGCAGTTCCGACGTGAAGAAGATCCTCGCCATTTCCAATTTCGACAAACTGTTCGACATCAGTTGATCGCCGTGCAGCCTGCACTCGAATCGCTGACGATCCTGATCGCCGAAGACAGCGCGGCCGACCGCATGCTGTTGTCGAGTATTGTCCGGCGTCAGGGCCATCAGGTGCTGACGGCCGCCAACGGTGCCGAAGCGGTCGAGGCGTTTCGCCTGCAACGTCCGCAACTGGTGTTGATGGACGCAATGATGCCGGTGATGGACGGTTTCGAGGCCGCACAACAGATCAAGGCGCTGGCGGGCGAAAACCTGGTGCCAATCATCTTTCTCACGTCGCTGTCCGAAAGCGAAGCTCTGGCTCGCTGTCTGGAAGTCGGGGGTGACGATTTTCTGGCGAAGCCGTACAACCAGGTGATTCTTGCCGCCAAGATCAAGGCGATGGACCGCTTGCGGCGGTTGCAGGCAACCGTGTTGCAGCAGCGTGACCAGATCGCCCGGCACCACGACTATTTGCTCAATGAGCAACGGGTGGCCAAGGCTGTATTCGACAAAGTGGCGCATTCCGGTTGCCTGAACGCGCCCAATATTCGCTATCTGCAATCGCCTTACGCACTGTTCAACGGTGATTTGCTGCTGGCCGCGTTCACCCCGGCCGGCGACATGCATGTGTTGCTCGGCGACTTCACCGGCCATGGCTTGCCGGCCGCCGTCGGCGCGATGCCGTTGGCCGAAGTCTTCTACGGCATGACTGCCAAGGGCTACGGCCTGGCGGAAACCCTGCGCGAGATGAATGCCAAGCTCAAGCGGATCCTGCCGGTGGACATGTTCTGTTGTGCGACGCTGCTGTGCCTGAGCTTTCAGCGTCGTTCGGTGGAAGTCTGGAACGGCGGCATGCCGGACGGTTATCTGCACAATATCGCCAGCGGTGAGCGCACGCCGCTGATCGCCCGGCACTTGCCGCTTGGCGTGTTGAGCCCGCAAACGTTCGATGACCGCACCGAAGTGTTTCCGATGGCGCTGGGGGATCGGGTTTTCCTGTTGTCCGACGGGGTGATCGATACCTGCGATGCCAATGAACAGCTGTTTGGCGTGCAGCGTTTGCAGCAGGTGTTTGCGGCCAATCGTCAGCCGGATGCGCTGTTCGAAGACATCCAGCAAGCGCTGCGGGACTTTGGTGGCGAGGCCCGCGACGATGTGAGCATGGTCGAGGTCAGTCTGTTGGAGCCGGCTCAGCTGAGTCCGCCCGCGCCGGTCTATTCCGACAGCGGCCAGTCCTGCCCGCTGGACTGGTCGGTGAGTTTCGAGTTTCGCGCCGCCACGCTCAAGCGCTTCAACCCGCTGCCGTACTTGCTGCAACTGTTGCTTGAGGTTCACGGCCTGCGGGCGCAGAGCGGGGCGCTCTACAGTGTGTTGGCCGAGTTGTATTCCAATGCCCTGGAGCATGGCGTGCTGGGCCTGGACTCAAGCCTCAAGCGCAGTGCCACTGGGTTTGGTCATTATTATCAGCAGCGCAATGCGCGTCTCGATGAGTTGCAGGACGGTTATGTGCGCGTGCACCTGCAAGTCATGCCGCAAGGCGAGGGCGGTTGCCTGGTGATTCGCGTCGAGGACAGCGGCAAGGGATTTGATGTTGACCGAGTGCTGGAGCGCCCCGTGGATCCTGTCCGTTTGTCGGGGCGCGGTGTAAGTCTGGTCCGTCAGTTGGGGCGTAATGCCAGTTGGTCCGACGATGGTCGTACTGCCCGCGTGGAGTTTTTCTGGGAGGCTCTGGCATAATCCGCGCATTCTTGATCAAGGAGTGAGCAAGTGGCTGACAAACATCTGGACCCGGACGTGCTGAGCGCGTTGCGGGAAGTCATGGAGGATGAGTTTTCGACATTGGTCGTTACCTTCCTCGCGGATTGCGAAGAGCGCCTGAAACTTTTGCGTCAGGCGGATTCGGCTGCGCAATTGACCGAGATTGCCCACAGCTTCAAAGGCAGCAGCAGCAACATGGGCGCCATCAGTCTCGCCGACCTGTGTGGCAAGCTTGAGCACAATGCCAAAACCCTTTCGGCTGCCGATATTGACCAATTGATTGGCGAAATCGAGAGTGAGTTCGCCATTGTGCGGCCTCTCTATGAATCCGAGCGACAGCGTTCCCCGGCGGCAAGCTGAATCGCCCCCGCGCCTTTCGTCGTCATCCGGCGAAACTGGCGCGACCCTTGCAGATAACTCTCTAACTGTACCTACGATCCCAGTGCAGCGGAGACCGTTAAATGCCCGTTACCCCCAATAATCTTCTTCAGGCCGTCGCGCCGGCCAAGGCGCAAGCCAACGCCGCCAATTCCACGGCGCTGACCGCTGAGCCCGGGGACAAGGCTTCCAGCTTCGCTCAGGTGTATGCCAAGCAGGCTCAGAACAAGCCTGCCTCGGCAGCTGATGGTGCCGCCAAGCCGGTCAGTGACAAGGCTGCGGACAACGCCGGCAAGAAGGACGTCGCCGACGACTCGTCTGCCGCCGCGGAACCGGCGGTTGCCGATAGCGGCAAAACCTTGCCCGCCGACAAACCGGCGCAGGCCGACGACAAGACTGCCAGCGATGATTCGGCGGACACAGCGCAGACGCCGGTCGTCGATGCCGCGCCTGTCGATCCGACCCTTGATCCTGCCTTGCTGCTGGCGGCGCAACCGGTGGTCACCACGCCTGCACCGGTGACACCACCGGTTGTAGAGGCCGCTCAGCCGCCGGTCGAAGCGCCTGTCGCTGCGCCAGTTGTAGCCGCGCCGGTTGCCGCTTCCACCGATACCGAATTCGATCCCGAAGCCGATCCGCTCGACGCATTGCCGGCCTTGCGCATGGCGATGGAGCAGAGCGGCCACGTTTCGGCGTCTAGCCAGGCACAGCCGAAAGCCGCGCCGACGCCTGCCCAGGCGCAGGCCGATGGTGAGCAGACCGCTGCGCAGAACTTTGCCGCCGGCATGGCCAGCATGCTCGACGTGCAGGGCGACAAGGACAGCACCAGCCAGGGTGGCGAGAAGGCTTTCAGTGGACTGATCGATGACGGTCTGAAGGATCTGAAGTCGGCCAGCAGCGATACGCGGGTCGACGATTTCGCCAACCGACTGGCGGCACTCACGCAAGCGGCTACGCCGAAAACCGCCAATGCGTTGCCGGTGAACCAGCCGATCGCCATGCATCAGAGCGGCTGGACCGAAGAAGTGGTGAACCGCGTCATGTACCTGTCCAGTGTCAACCTCAAGGCGGCGGACATTCAGTTGCAACCGGCTGAACTGGGGCGCCTCGACATTCGCGTGAACATGGTTCCGGATCAGCAGACCCAGGTGACATTCATGAGCGCCCACCCCGGCGTGCGTGAAGCGCTGGATGGTCAGGTCCATCGCTTGCGTGACATGTTCGCGCAGCAGGGCATGGGCCAGGTTGACGTCAACGTGTCCGACCAGAATCGAGGTTCGCAGGATCAGAGCCAGAATCAGCAGGCTCAAAGTGGACGTACCAGTGCCAGTGGCGGTCGTCTTGATTCGATGGATGACGAAATCGCTCCAGGCGTTGCCGAAGTCGCCGCACCGGTTACCAGCGTGATCGGTTCCAGCGCGGTCGATTACTACGCCTGATTGAACACCATACAAAACCCTGGGGGAGCGAGCTTGCTCGCGATGAGGCCCTGACAGTCGACATTTTCATCGACTGTTAGACCGCTATCGCGAGCAAGCTCGCTCCCACATTGGTTTTGTATGGTGTTCTTCAAATTGCCGTGCAGCCTCGCCACCCATCCCCCTCCCAACACTTCTGGCATAACACTTGCTCTTGCCTATCCGTGCGACTGTGAAAACCCGAATAGTGACGGATTATTGGCATGGCGAAGAGCGACGCAGCAGTAAAAGACCCCGCAACCAAAGGCAAACTCAAGCTGATTATCGCAGTCGTGGTGGCTCTGCTGCTGGCGATCGGCTTGTCCGTGGGGGCCACCTGGTACTTCATGCACAGCGCCCAGAGCAAGCCTGCGGCCGTGGTTGAAACCGCACCGCAGGGCAAGCAGCCGGCGATTTTCGAGTCGATGGCGCCGGCGTTTGTCGCCAACTACAACCAGAACGGCCGTCAGCGCTACATGCAGGTGAGCATCACCATGCTTGGTCGTAATCAGGCTGATCTGGATGCGCTCAAGGTGCACATGCCGGTGATCCGCAACAACCTGGTCATGCTGTTCTCCGGGCAGGACTTCGCTACGCTCGCGTCGCCGGTCGGCCAGGAAATGCTGCGCCAGAAAGCCACGGCCAGCGTCCAGGAAGTGGCGCAGAAAGAGCTCGGCAAAGTGGTCATCGAACAATTGCTTTTCACTAATTTCGTACTGCAGTAGGAACACGACATGGCCGTGCAGGACCTGCTGTCCCAGGATGAGATCGACGCGCTGTTGCATGGCGTGGACGATGGTCTGGTACAGACCGATAACGCTGCCGAACCCGGCACCGTCAAAAGCTACGACCTGACCAGCCAGGATCGCATCGTCCGTGGACGCATGCCGACCCTGGAAATGATCAACGAGCGTTTCGCCCGCTACACGCGCATCAGCATGTTCAACATGCTGCGTCGCTCGGCGGACGTGGCGGTCGGTGGCGTGCAGGTGATGAAGTTCGGCGAATACGTGCACTCGCTGTACGTGCCGACCAGTCTCAACCTGGTCAAGATCAAGCCGCTGCGCGGCACCGCGCTGTTCATCCTCGACGCCAAACTGGTGTTCAAGCTGGTGGACAACTTCTTCGGCGGCGACGGCCGACACGCCAAGATCGAAGGGCGTGAATTCACCCCGACCGAACTGCGTGTGGTGCGCATGGTGCTGGAGCAGGCTTTCATCGACTTGAAGGAAGCCTGGCAGGCGATCATGGAAGTCAACTTCGAGTACATCAACTCGGAAGTGAACCCGGCGATGGCCAACATCGTCGGCCCGAGCGAAGCCATTGTGGTGTCGACCTTCCACATCGAACTCGATGGCGGTGGCGGCGACCTGCACGTGACCATGCCGTACTCGATGATCGAACCGGTGCGCGAAATGCTCGACGCCGGCTTCCAGTCGGACCTCGACGACCAGGACGAACGCTGGGTCAACGCCCTGCGTCAGGACGTGCTGGATGTCGATGTGCCGATCGGCGCCACGGTTGCCCGCCGCCAGTTGAAACTGCGCGACATCCTGCATATGCAGCCGGGGGACATCATCCCGGTGGAAATGCCGGAAGACATGATCATGCGCGCCAACGGCGTGCCGGCCTTCAAGGTCAAGATGGGCTCGCACAAAGGCAACCTTGCGTTGCAGGTGATCGAGCCGATCGAGCGCCGTTGACCGGCGCTCGTACCCATTCGCTGTTAACCGAATTCTGAATTTTTGCTCGCCGAGGACACATCATGGCTGACGATATGAACATGCAGGACGACCAGGCGCTGGCCGATGAGTGGGCTGCGGCCCTGGAAGAAACCGGCGATGCCGGGCAGGCTGACATCGACGCCTTGCTGGCTGCCGATTCTGGCGGTTCCGCGTCCAACCGCCTGCCAATGGAAGAGTTCGGCAGCGTGCCGAGAAACAACGATCCGGTCACGCTCGATGGCCCGAACCTCGACGTGATTCTCGATATTCCGGTGTCGATTTCCATGGAAGTGGGCAGCACCGACATCAACATCCGCAACCTGCTGCAACTCAACCAGGGTTCGGTGATCGAGCTCGATCGCCTGGCCGGTGAGCCGCTGGACGTGCTGGTCAACGGCACGCTCATCGCCCACGGCGAAGTGGTTGTGGTCAACGAGAAGTTCGGCATCCGCCTGACCGACGTGATCAGCCCAAGCGAACGCATCAAGAAGCTGCGCTGAGTGAAAAGGTTTCTCGGGGTTCTTCTGGCGTTGCCATTGAGCGTGCTGGCGGCCGAGCCTGTCGCGACCGCCACTACTGCCGCTGCGCCTGTAGCCAGCAGTGGCGTGGCCGGGCAATTGACGCAACTGGTGTTCGGCCTGCTGCTGGTGCTGGGGTTGATCTTCTTCCTTGCCTGGCTGTTGCGCCGGGTGCAGCAGGCAGGCCCGGCGGGCAAAGGGCAGGTGATCGAGCTGATCGGTTCCCGCGCCCTCGGTCCGCGTGATCGTCTGATGCTGGTACAGGTCGGCAACGAGCAGATTCTGCTCGGCCTGAGCCCCGGAACCATCACCGCGTTGCATGTGCTCAAGGAGCCGGTGCAGGTGCCGAGCGCGACTGAAAAGACTACGCCGGAGTTTGCCCAGCGCCTGCTGGAGATCCTGGGCAAAGATCAGAAGGATAAGAAGTAATGGGTGCGTTACGCATCGTCTTGACGCTGGTCCTGATGCTGGCAGCGCCGTTGGCGTTCGCCGCCGATCCGTTGTCGATCCCGGCGATCACGTTGGGCACCAACGCCGAAGGTGCTCAGGAATACTCGGTCAGCCTGCAAATCCTGCTGATCATGACCGCGCTGAGTTTCATCCCGGCGTTCGTCATGCTGATGACCAGTTTCACCCGGATCATCATCGTCTTTTCGATCCTGCGTCAGGCCCTTGGCTTGCAGCAAACTCCATCGAACCAGATCCTCACCGGCATGGCGCTATTCCTGACGTTGTTCATCATGGCGCCGGTATTCGACCGGGTGAACCAGGACGCCTTGCAACCGTATCTGGCGGAAAAAATGACCGCCCAGGATGCCGTGGCCAAAGCCCAGGTGCCGATCAAGGATTTCATGCTGGCCCAGACGCGCACCAGCGACCTTGAGCTGTTCATGCGTCTGTCCAAGCGTACCGACATCGCCACGCCGGATCAGGCACCGTTGACCATTCTGGTGCCGGCCTTCGTGACGTCGGAGCTGAAAACCGCGTTCCAGATCGGTTTCATGATCTTCATTCCGTTTCTGATCATCGACCTCGTCGTGGCGAGCGTGCTGATGGCCATGGGTATGATGATGCTGTCGCCGCTGATCATTTCCCTGCCGTTCAAGATCATGCTGTTCGTGCTGGTCGATGGCTGGGCGCTGATCATCGGCACCCTGGCCAGCAGCTTCGGCGGTGTCTCGCCATGACGCCGGAAGTTGCGGTCGATATCTTCCGTGAAGCGTTGTGGCTGACCACGCTGATGGTCGCCGTTCTGGTGATTCCGAGCCTGCTGGTGGGCCTGATCGTGGCGATGTTCCAGGCCGCCACCCAGATCAACGAACAGACCTTGAGCTTCCTGCCGCGCCTGTTGGTCATGCTGGTGACGCTGATCGTGGCCGGGCCATGGCTTGTGCAGACCTTCATGGAATACATCCTGCAGTTGTATGGCAGTATTCCGCAGGTCATTGGTTAAGCCATGTCGTCGCTGCTGCAACTGACCGATACCCAGATCAGCACCTGGGTGGCGACGTTCATGTTGCCGCTGTTTCGCGTCGGCGCGCTGCTGATGGTCATGCCGGTGTTCGGCACCTCCCTCGTGCCCAAGCGCATACGGCTTTATTTCGCGATCGCCATCACGGTGGTCATCGCACCCAACCTGCCGCCCATGCCGCCAGTCAATGCGCTGGACTTGAGCGGACTGCTGCTGATTGCCGAGCAGATCCTCGTCGGCGCGATCCTCGGTTTCTCCTTGCAGTTGTTCTTCCAGGCGTTCGTGGTGGCGGGGCAGATTGTCGCGATCCAGATGGGCATGGGTTTCGCCTCGATGGTCGACCCCACCAACGGCGTGTCGGTGGCGGTGATCGGGCAGTTCTTCACCATGCTGGTGACGCTGATGTTCCTGGCGATGAACGGCCATCTGGTGGTATTCGAAGTGCTCACTGAAAGCTTCACCACGCTGCCGGTCGGTAGCGGCTTGATGGTCAATCACTACTGGGAAGTGGCCGGCAAGCTTGGTTGGGTACTCGGTGCAGCGCTGTTGCTGGTGCTGCCGGCGATCACCGCGCTGCTGGTGGTCAACATCGCCTTTGGCGTGATGACCCGGGCCGCGCCGCAACTGAACATTTTCTCCATCGGCTTCCCGCTGACCCTGGTGCTCGGGCTGTTTATCGTCTGGGTCGGGCTGGCGGACATTCTCAATCAGTATCAACCGCTGGCCACCGAGGCCTTGCAGTTTTTACGCGAACTGGCACAGGCGCGCTGAGTCATGTCTGAAAGCGAAAGCGGTCAGGACAAAACAGAAGACCCCACGGAGAAAAAGAAAAAAGACGCCCGTGAGAAGGGTGAGATCGCCCGTTCCAAGGAACTCAACACCCTGGCGATCATGCTTGCCGGGGCTGCTGCATTGCTGATATTCGGCGGAGCGCTGGCCGAGGAAATGATGGACCTGATGCGCCTGAACTTTTCGCTGTCGCGAGAGGTGGTGCTGGACCAGCGTTCCATGGGCACCTATCTGCTGCACTCGGGGCAAATCGCCTTGCTGGCGATTCAACCGGTGATGATCACCCTGTTGCTGGCCGCGTTGATCGGCCCGATTTCCCTCGGTGGCTGGCTGTTCTCCGCCGGCACCATGGCCCCCAAGTTCAGCCGCATGAACCCCGGTGCCGGGCTTAAACGCATGTTCTCGGCCAAAGCCATTGCCGAGCTGCTCAAGGCGCTGGCGAAGTTTTTCATCGTGCTGTTCGTGGCCCTGCTGGTGTTGTCGGCAGACATTGACGACCTCCTGCGCATCGCCCATGAGCCGCTGGACCGGGCGATCATCCACAGCCTGCAAGTGGTTGGCTGGAGCACCCTTTGGATGGCCTGCGGCTTGATCATCATCGCCGCCGTGGACGTGCCGATCCAGCTCTGGGAAAGCATCAAGAAACTGAAAATGACCAAGCAGGAAGTGCGCGACGAGCACAAGGATCAGGAAGGTCGACCTGAAGTCAAACAACGCATTCGCCAGTTGCAGCGCGAAATGTCCCAGCGGCGGATGATGGCAGCGATCCCCGACGCCGACGTGGTCATCACCAACCCGACCCACTACGCCGTAGCCCTCAAGTACGACCCTGACAAGAGCGGCGCACCGATGCTGATCGCCAAGGGCAGCGATTTCCTGGCGCTGAAGATTCGCGAGATCGCGGCGGCTAACGAGATTTTGCTGCTGGAATCGCCGGCGCTGGCGCGGTCGATTTATTACTCGACGGAGTTGGAGCAGGAAATTCCGGGTGGGCTGTATCTCGCGGTGGCGCAGGTGTTGGCCTACGTTTATCAGATTCGGCAGTACCGGGCGGGCAAAGGCAAACGGCCGGATCCGTTGAAGGATGATCTGCCGATTCCGCCAGATTTGCGGCGGGATTCTTAAAGTAGAGTTACTGTGGTTTTAGCTCAATCGCTTCTTGCACTTTGCCAGGGGATAGATCTGGCGATTTTAGCCATTGCGAATATGTAAGACTTTTTCTGGGTGGAAATTAATGCTTTTTCCTTTTTTTACATGATGGGTCTGTGTTCTAAAAAAAGTGTCTATGTCGCTGTATGGATCATCTGGGTAGTGTTGGCGAGAATAATTAAATTGTTCAAGAATATCCTGCGGGTCGTTGTTCGCCACCACAATGCCTTTATAGCCTTTTACGGGTTTTCTAGTCAGGTGTGAAAATTCTGCTGCGAATGAGTTGCGGCCGCCCTCGGCGGAATGGCAAGCCAAAATTCTAATGTTTTCGTATTTTTCAAAGTCGTAGTTTTTCTGCAGTAGTTCGGTGTGAAGCTCTTCAGGGGTTAACTGTCGATCTTTGAAGACAATTTTCGAGGGCTTGCTTGATATGCCTGGCTCGCCATGAGCTTTAATGTTGAGGCGTGTATTGCCCTTGTAGTTATCAATAAAAGTGAACGCTGCGTCGTCGATCATTCGAATCTCTTGCATGTACCCATTCCTTGGTGCTTTTGCTGCTGTAAGTGCTCGCCGCGATGAAGGAGAGGATGTAAAGATTTTCGAGAGTGGCATATGGCCGTTTTGATCATAAAAGTTGACCGGGTCCGCGAGGCAATACGCATACGGATTCAAACCGCCATTTCCAAACGGACTCAAACTATCCGGGCTATTAAATCGCATCAAAACCGGATTAAACGCCCGATACCCATTCCCCAATAAGTAACAACCGGTCACTGGGTCCGCCCGCTCACCATTGAATCCCAACAAACTGGTTAATCCGCTTTCGCCCCGGCGATGTCCGTAGGGCGAGTAGGCGATGAGGTGTCGCAGATCGGCTTTAAGAGTCTGCAGTACCGAACACTGCAGATCGGTAGCCAGCAGTGTGCTTTCGACTGCATCGTGCTGACGATTCTGTTGCGCCAGCAGCAAGTTGTCTTTCTGAAAAATGGAGTACCCGATAACCCCCTGAATCTCTGTACTCAGGCGACTTTTACAATAAAAGCGCTGGTGCGCTGTTGCACCTGCCAGAAATTGGCTGATCAGACGATCCAGCGGGTCGTAGCCATAGCGGCTGAGCAGGATTGGTTGTGAGGAAGCCATGGAGCCTACTCCAGATTCTCGGGGAGCTTGAGTATCGGCGGATTCTTGCCGGCTCGGTACTATCAGAACTGATAGGTTCGGTGCGCTGTATGGCTCGATCAGTTACAAGTCTGGACACCGCTAACCCTGTAGGAGCGAGCTTGCTCGCGATAGCGGTGGGTAAGCCAACGTACGTACTCGCTGTGCCGACGTCATCGCGAGCAGGCTCGCTCCTACAGAGATCTCCACAGGCCCCACAGACCACCGCTGCATCCTCAAATCCAAAAGTTGGAAGGCTTCTTGCAATAGCCGCCCCGAGCCTGCTTCAGGCGTCAAAAGTTTGCTTCAAAGGAACGGGGAATACCGGTGGATCGCTCTCAGTTAATCAACAGTGCCCGCACGAACATGGCAGACCTCAGTCGAGGCAATCTGGGCGTGCCGCTGTTGCTGCTGGTCATGTTGGCAATGATGATGTTGCCGATTCCGCCGTTCCTGCTCGATGTGTTTTTCACCTTCAACATTGCCCTGTCCATCGTAGTGCTGCTGGTCTGCGTGTACGCCTTGCGGCCGCTGGATTTCGCGGTGTTTCCGACCATTCTGCTGGTGGCGACGTTGCTGCGGCTGGCGTTGAACGTCGCTTCCACGCGGGTGGTGATGCTACACGGTCAGGACGGCCACGCCGCTGCCGGTAAGGTGATCCAGGCCTTCGGTGAGGTGGTGATCGGCGGTAACTACGTAGTGGGTATAGTGGTTTTCGCGATTTTGATGATCATCAACTTCGTCGTGGTGACCAAGGGTGCCGGGCGGATTTCTGAGGTGAGCGCGCGTTTCACCCTCGATGCAATGCCCGGCAAACAAATGGCCATCGACGCCGACCTCAACGCCGGCCTGATCGACCAGAACCAGGCCAAGTCCCGTCGTTCGGAAGTGGCCCAGGAAGCTGAGTTCTACGGTTCCATGGACGGTGCCAGCAAGTTCGTGCGCGGTGACGCCATCGCCGGTTTGCTGATTCTGTTCATCAACCTGATCGGCGGCATGGCCGTTGGTATCTTCCAGCACAACATGAGCTTTGCCGACGCCGGCAAGGTGTACGCCTTGCTGACCATTGGTGACGGTTTGGTGGCGCAATTGCCATCACTGCTGTTGTCCACTGCCGCCGCGATCATGGTGACCCGTGCTTCCGGTTCGGAAGACATGGGCAAGCAGATCAATCGCCAGATGTTTGCCTCGCCAAAAGCGTTGGCCGTTTCGGCGGGTTTGATGGCGGTGATGGGCCTTGTGCCTGGCATGCCGCACTTCTCGTTCCTGAGCATGGCGGCGCTGGCGGCTGGCGGCGCGTACCTGTTCTGGCGCAAGCAGAACATCGTCAAGGTCCAGGCCCTGCAAGAGGTCAAGCGTCAGCAGGAACTGTTGCCATCGCCGGCCCGCGCCCAGGAAACCAAGGAGCTGGGCTGGGATGACGTGACGCCGATCGACATGATTGGCCTGGAAGTGGGTTATCGCCTGATTCCGCTGGTGGACCGCAACCAGGGCGGGCAATTGCTGGCGCGGATCAAGGGCGTGCGCAAGAAGCTGTCCCAGGACCTGGGCTTCCTGATGCCGACCGTGCACATCCGCGACAACCTCGACCTGGCGCCGAGTGCCTATCGCCTGACCCTGATGGGCGTGATCCTCGCCGAGGCGGAGATTTACCCGGATCGCGAACTGGCGATCAACCCTGGGCAGGTCTACGGCACGCTCAACGGCATTACCGCCAAAGATCCGGCTTTCGGCCTGGAGGCGGTGTGGATCGAAATCAGCCAGCGTGCCCAGGCGCAATCGCTTGGCTATACCGTGGTCGATGCCAGTACGGTGGTGGCCACCCACTTGAACCAGATTCTGTACAAGCACTCCAGTGAGCTGATCGGCCACGAGGAAGTGCAGCAACTCATGCAATTGCTGGCGAAAAACTCGCCGAAACTGGCCGAAGAGCTGGTGCCGGGTGTGCTGTCGCTGTCGCAACTGCTCAAGGTTCTGCAAGCGCTGTTGGCTGAACAGGTGCCGGTGCGCGACATTCGCAGCATTGCCGAAGCCATCGCTAACAACGCTTCCAAGAGTCAAGATACCGCCGCATTGGTGGCTGCGGTGCGCGTCGGCGTAAGCCGCGCAATCGTGCAAAGCATTGTAGGCACTGACTCCGAGCTGCCAGTGATCACACTGGAGCCAAGGTTGGAACAAATATTGCTCAATAGTCTGCAGAAGGCAGGACAAGGCTCGGAAGAGGGTGTTTTGCTGGAGCCAAGCATGGCAGAGAAGCTGCAGCGTTCGTTGATCGATGCAGCGCAACGTCAGGAGATGCAAGGTCAACCGGTGATCCTGCTGGTGGCCGGTCCGGTTCGCGCGATGCTCTCGCGTTTTGGCCGACTGGCAGTCCCGGGGCTGCATGTGCTGGCCTACCAGGAAATACCCGACAACAAGCAAGTGACCATCGTTGCGACAGTAGGGCCCAACGGCTGAGGTAGTGGTTTATGCAAGTTAAGCGTTTTTTCGCCGCCGATATGCGTCAGGCCATGAAACTGGTTCGTGATGAGCTGGGCGCCGATGCCGCCATTATTGGGAACCGCCGGATCGCCGGTGGTGTCGAGCTGACGGCTGCCCTGGATTACAAGCTGTCGGCGCTGGCTCCGCGCGTTCCGAACATGGAACTCGAAGACGAGCTGCGCAAGACCCAGTCGCGGATCGTCACCGCCCAGGCCGAATTGAGCCTGCGCAGCGAAGGCGAGAGCGACAACGCCACCAATCGCCAGTTGTTCGCCGGCCTGCCATTGACCGCCGCCGAACCGCTCATCGAGCCGACTTACGCCGAGCCACGTCGTCCGGCGCCAGCACCGACCGCTGCAGCGGCTGTCGACTCGCGTGCATTCGACTCGATGCGTTTCGAGCTCAACAGCTTGCGCGAACTGATGGAAGTCCAGCTCGGCTCTTTGGCGTGGAATCAGCTGCAAGGCAGCCGTCCGGCCCAGGCCAACCTGTGGCGTCGCCTGCAACGCATCGGCCTGTCCGGTCCGTTGTCGCGCGACTTGCTGGCGATGATTACCGATATCGAAGAACCTCGTCAGGCCTGGCGCATGCTGCTCGCGCACCTGGCGCGGATGATTGCTACTCCGGAAGTCGAGCCGCTGGAAGAGGGTGGAGTGATTGCCATGGTCGGCCCCGCCGGCATGGGCAAGACCACCACCCTGGCCAAGCTGGCTGCCCGCTACGTGCTCAAGTACGGCGCGCAAAACATCGCGTTGGTGAGCATGGACAGCTACCGTATTGGTGCCCAGGAGCAGCTCAAGACCCTTGGTCGGATTCTCAATGTGTCGGTGACCCATGTCGATCCGGGCCAATCGCTGGTGCAGGCGTTGGAACCACTGCTGCGCAAACGCGTCGTACTGATCGATACCGCCGGCCTGCAAGCCAGTGATCCGGCGCTGCGCATGCAGCTCGAAAGCCTGGCCGGGCGTGGCATCCGTTCCAAAAATTATCTGGTCCTGGCAACCACCAGCCAGAAGCAGGTTCTGACGGCCGCTTATCACAGTTACAAGCGCTGCGGGCTAGCTGGCTGCATCCTGACTAAACTGGATGAAACGGCGAGTCTGGGCGAGGTGTTGAGCCTGGCCATCAGCCATGAATTGCCGGTGGCCTACCTGACCGACGGCCCGCGGATTCCGGATGATTTGCATCTGCCGCGCCGTCATCAACTGGTCAGTCGCGCCGTTAGCGTGCAAATGCAGGAAGAGCCCAGCGAAGAAGCCATGGCTGACATGTTCGCTGATATCTACCACAGCCCCACCAAGCAGGTAGGCTGAGGTAACAATGAATAGTTTTTGTACCTACATCGATGGTCTGCCATGCATTGTTCCGTTTGCGAACGCGCAGCCAGTAATGTGGCCTCCGTCTATGCAAGACAAGGTAAAGAAATAACATGGGCAGCATGCATCCCGTACAGGTGATCGCGGTGACCGGCGGCAAAGGTGGCGTCGGGAAAACTAACGTGTCAGTGAACTTGTCCCTGGCTTTGGCTGAGCTTGGCCGGCGCGTCATGCTGCTGGACGCCGACCTGGGACTGGCGAACGTCGACGTTCTGCTGGGGCTGACACCCAAACGTACCCTGGCCGACGTGATCGAAGGCCGCTGCGAGCTGCGCGACGTCCTGTTGCAGGGCCCCGGCGGCATCCGCATCGTTCCGGCCGCGTCCGGCACCCAGAGCATGGTTCATTTGAGCCCGGCGCAGCACGCCGGCCTGATCCAGGCCTTCAGCGACATCGGCGACAACCTCGACGTGCTGGTGATCGACACCGCTGCGGGTATTGGTGACTCGGTAGTCAGTTTCGTTCGCGCGGCCCAGGAAGTGTTGCTGGTGGTCTGCGACGAGCCGACTTCGATCACCGACGCCTACGCGCTGATCAAACTGCTTAACCGCGACTACGGCATGAACCGCTTCCGCGTCCTGGCCAACATGGCCCAGAGCCCGCAGGAAGGGCGCAACCTGTTCGCCAAGTTGACCAAAGTCACGGATCGCTTCCTCGACGTCGCCCTGCAATACGTCGGCGCCGTGCCTTACGACGAAAGCGTGCGCAAGGCTGTGCAGAAACAACGTGCCGTCTACGAAGCCTTCCCGCGCTCCAAGTGCTCGCTGGCGTTCAAGGCGATCGCACAGAAGGTCGACACCTGGCCGCTGCCTGCCAACCCGCGCGGGCATCTGGAATTCTTCGTCGAGCGCCTCGTGCAACAAACGGCAGGACCGGTTCTATGACAGCCAGCGGCTACAACCTCTACAAGAAGTCGGCACGCGATGCGCAGTACGAGCTGATCGAGCGTTATGCGCCGCTGGTCAAACGCATTGCCTATCACTTGCTGGCGCGTCTGCCGGCCAGTGTCCAGGTCGAAGATTTGATCCAGGCCGGGATGATCGGCCTGCTGGAAGTCTCCACCAAATACGACGCTAGCAAAGGCGCGAGTTTCGAGACGTACGCGGGCATCCGCATCCGCGGCGCCATGCTCGATGAAGTGCGCAAGGGGGACTGGGCGCCACGTTCGGTCCACCGCAATACCCGCATGGTCAGCGATGCCATTCGCTCGATTGAAGCTAAAACCGGCCGTGACGCTAAAGATCACGAAGTTGCGGCCGAACTCCAATTGAGTCTCGACGATTATTACGGGATTTTGAACGACACCCTGGGCAGCCGGTTATTCAGTTTCGACGATCTGTTGCAGGACGGCGAACACGAAGGGCTGCACGAGGATGGCGCGAGTGCTCATCTCGAGCCGTCACGCGATCTGGAAGATGAACGCTTCCAGGCGGCGCTGGCGGACGCGATTGCCAATTTGCCGGAGCGTGAGCGACTGGTGTTGGCGCTGTACTACGACGAAGAGTTGAATCTCAAGGAAATCGGTGAGGTCCTGGGAGTCAGCGAGTCTCGGGTCAGCCAGTTACACAGCCAGTGCGCGGCCCGTTTGCGGGGGCGTTTGGGAGAGTGGCGAGCGCGCTGAAGGCAGTGTGGGGGCACTGTGACGTGGCTGGTGGGGTGATGAACCGCGCCGGTCTCGATCCGCTGTACTCCAGACAGTCATCGAGTGTTTTGCCAGATTGATTGAAATGGCGCGCCCAGGTGCTGGGCGCGTTTTAGTCTGCTTGGAGGTCGAATTGGACAAGAACATGAAAATCCTCATCGTTGATGACTTCTCAACGATGCGGCGGATCATAAAAAACCTGTTGCGTGACCTTGGGTTCACCAACACGGTCGAGGCCGACGATGGCACTACCGCCATTCCGGTTCTCAACAGCGGGAGCATCGACTTTCTGGTAACGGACTGGAACATGCCTGGCATGACCGGTATCGATCTGCTGCGCCACGTGCGTGCCGATGAAAAGCTCAAGCACCTGCCGGTGCTGATGGTGACCGCTGAAGCCAAGCGCGAGCAGATCATCGAAGCGGCCCAGGCCGGTGTAAACGGCTATGTGGTCAAACCCTTCACGGCCCAGGCGTTGAAAGAAAAAATCGAGAAGATTTTCGAACGCATCGGTTGAACTGCGCCACGGGGGAGCTATGGGGCATAACGAATCTTCGCAGGGCGATTTTGAATCGACCCTGAAAAAACACGCCGTCGAACTGGTCGAGAGCCTTGAAAAGGGCAAGTTCGGCGATGCTGTGCAATTGATCCATGAGCTCAACCAGACCCGTGACCGCGGCCTGTATCAGGAAGTGGGCAAGCTCACCCGCGAGCTGCATAGCGCGATCGTCAATTTCCAGATTGACCCGCACATGCCGCAAGCCGAGGAAGTGTCACAGATCACCGACGCCACCGAGCGTCTGGGTTATGTGGTCAAGCTGACCGAGGCCGCGGCCAACCGCACCATGGATCTGGTGGAAAACGCCACGCCGCTGGTCAACAGCCTGGCTGACGAAGCCCAGGCCTTGAGCACCGATTGGGGACGCTTCATGCGTCGCGAAGTCGGGGCTGAAGAGTTCCGCGAGCTGGCCCGTCGCGTCGACGGATTCCTGGCGCGCAGCAGCACTGACAACCGCGCCGTGTCGACCAACCTCAACGATATTCTGCTTGCCCAGGATTATCAGGACCTCACAGGTCAAGTGATCAAGCGAGTGACCCAACTGGTCACCGAAGTTGAGAGCAACCTGCTCAAGCTCGTGCTTATGGCCAGTCAGGTGGACCGCTTTGCGGGCATCGAACATGACCGTGAAGCGATGCTTGCAGAAAAAGATCCACAAAAACATCTCTCTCAGGGTGAAGGTCCGCAGATTCATGCCGATAAAAGAGAAGACGTTGTGTCCGGTCAGGACGATGTGGACGATTTGTTATCCAGCCTTGGATTTTAGGTTTTTAGACCTGTTCTGTTAGGAGCACACCATTAATGAGCTTCGGCGCCGATGAAGAGATCCTTCAGGATTTCCTGGTTGAGGCCGGCGAGATTCTAGAGCAACTGTCCGAGCAACTGGTCGAGCTGGAAAGCCGTCCGGATGATGCGGATTTGCTCAATGCAATTTTTCGCGGTTTTCACACTGTAAAAGGGGGCGCCGGCTTCCTCCAGCTCAACGAGCTGGTGGAGTGCTGTCACATCGCCGAGAACGTGTTCGACATCCTGCGCAAGGGTGAACGTCGCGTCGACTCGGAATTGATGGACGTGGTTCTCGAAGCACTGGACGCGGTGAACAGCATGTTCAGCGAAGTCCGCGAGCGCAGCCCGATCACGGCTGCCACGCCTGAATTGCTCGCCGCATTGGCCCGACTGGCCGAGCCGCAAACAGCGGACGAGGCGGCGCCTGCGCCTGTCGCCGAAGTGGTTGAAGAACCTGTCGCCGAAAGCGAATCGGGTGACATCACCGACAATGAATTCGAACAACTGCTGGACTCGCTGAACGCCGTCAAGGCTCAGGCCGAGGCACCGGCGGCTGCTCCAGCGCCTGCCAGCGATGCCGCTGCCAGCGACGAAATCACCGATGCCGAGTTCGAGTCGTTGCTCGACCAGCTACACGGCAAAGGCCAGTTCGCCGTCGATGCAGTGGCACCTGCTGCCCCTGCGGCGCCGCAAGCGCCGAAGGCCGCGGGCGACAGCTCCGACATTACTGACGACGAATTCGAAGCACTGCTCGACCAGTTGCACGGCAAAGGTAACTTTGCCGTCGATGCGCTGGAATCGGCCATCGCTTCGGTGCCGACGCCAGCCGCGCCAGCCGCTGCTGCAGCCGGTAGCGACCTGATCAGCGATCACGAATTCGAATCGCTGCTCGACGAATTGCACGGCAAAGGCAAGTTCACTGAAGTGGGCGCGACGGCTGGAACGGCAACCGGCGCCAGCGCCTCGGTTGCAGCACCTGTCGCCAAGGCTGCGGCGCCGAAACCGGTAGCCAAGGCACCCGAGCCGAAAGCCGAAACACCGACGCCTGCCGCCGCTGCTGCACCGGCTCCGGCCCGTGCCCCGGCCGCGCCACCGGCGGAAAAACCGGCCAGCGAAGCCGAGACCACCGTGCGGGTCGATACCGCGCGTCTCGACGAAATCATGAACATGGTCGGCGAGTTGGTGCTGGTGCGTAACCGCCTGGTCCGCCTCGGTGCCAACAGCGCCGATGAAGCCATGTCCAAGGCTGTGTCGAACCTCGACGTGGTCACGGCCGACCTGCAAACCGCGGTCATGAAGACCCGGATGCAACCGATCAAGAAAGTCTTCGGGCGCTTCCCGCGTCTGGTTCGCGACCTTGCTCGCCAGCTCAAGAAAGAGATCAACCTGGAACTGGTCGGCGAAGAAACCGACCTCGACAAGAACCTCGTCGAGGCCCTGGCCGACCCGCTGGTCCACTTGGTGCGCAACGCGGTCGACCACGGTATCGAGTCGCCGGAAGAACGCGAAGCTTCGGGCAAGGCCCGCGGCGGCAAAGTGATCCTCGCGGCAGAGCAGGAAGGCGACCATATCCTGCTGTCGATCTCCGATGACGGCAAAGGCATGGACCCGAATGTCCTGCGTTCCATCGCGGTGAAACGCGGTGTGATGGACAAGGACGCGGCCGATCGCCTGAGCGATACCGAGTGCTACAACCTGATCTTCGCCCCGGGCTTCTCGACCAAGACCGAGATCTC
Organism: Pseudomonas sp. SDO5591_S426; assembly: GCF_054070755.1. Classification (NCBI taxonomy): domain Bacteria; kingdom Pseudomonadati; phylum Pseudomonadota; class Gammaproteobacteria; order Pseudomonadales; family Pseudomonadaceae; genus Pseudomonas; species Pseudomonas sp. SDO5591_S426. The sequence continues at coordinate 30,693 of NZ_JBSVXD010000026.1, forward strand.
CGACGTGTCGGGTCGTGGCGTGGGCATGGACGTGGTGAAAACCAAGATTTCCCAGCTCAACGGTTCGATCAACATTTTCTCGGCCAAGGGTCAGGGATCGAAGATCGTCATCAAGGTGCCGTTGACCCTGGCGATCATGCCGACGCTGATGGTCATGCTCGGCAACCAGGCGTTTGCGTTCCCGCTGGTGAACGTCAACGAGATCTTCCACCTCGACCTGTCGACCACCAACGTGGTGGATGGCCAGGAAGTGGTGATCGTGCGGGACAAGGCGCTGCCGTTGTTCTACCTCAAGCGCTGGCTGGTCAGCTCCGCCGCTCACGAAGAGCAGCGCGAAGGCCATGTGGTGATCCTTTCGGTGGGCACCCAGCGGATCGGCTTCGTCGTCGATCAACTGGTGGGCCAGGAAGAAGTGGTCATCAAGCCATTGGGCAAAATGCTCCAGGGAACCCCGGGCATGTCGGGCGCCACCATCACCGGTGACGGTCGCATCGCGCTGATTCTCGATGTTCCGAGCATGCTCAAGCGTTACGCCGCACGGCGTATTTGATTCTGGTGGAGCGGGGCGACTGAGCCTCGCTCCGTCTAACGGAGTGTTTATGGCAGTCAAAGTCCTGGTGGTGGATGATTCGGGGTTTTTCCGCCGCCGCGTCTCGGAAATTCTTTCAGCGGATTCGAATATCCAGGTCGTCGGTACGGCGACCAACGGAAAAGAGGCGATCGATCAGGCCCTGGCCCTCAAGCCAGACGTGATCACCATGGACTACGAGATGCCGATGATGGACGGCATCACGGCAGTGCGGCACATCATGCAGCGCTGCCCGACCCCGGTCTTGATGTTTTCCTCGCTGACCCACGAAGGCGCCCGGGTGACCCTGGATGCGCTGGACGCCGGCGCGGTGGACTTCCTGCCGAAGAATTTCGAAGACATCTCGCGCAACCCCGAGAAGGTCAAGCAACTGCTGTGCGAGAAGATTCTCAGCATCGCGCGCAGCAACCGTCGTGTCAGTTCTTACAGTGCTCCGGCTCCTGTGGCCGCACCCGCTCCGACGCCAATGCCTTCGAGCATCGGCAGTTACGGCAGCAGCGCGCCCGCACGTCCGGCACCCGCACCGATTCCGGCACGTGCCCACGCGGCTACGCCGTCGTCGCCCGCGCCGAAACGCAAAGCCTACAAACTGGTCGCCATCGGTACATCCACTGGCGGTCCGGTTGCCCTGCAACGGGTACTGACCCAATTGCCGGCCAACTTCCCGGCACCGCTCGTGCTGATCCAGCACATGCCGGCCGCGTTTACCAAAGCGTTCGCCGAACGCCTGGACAAGCTCTGCCGCATCAGCGTCAAGGAAGCCGAGGATGGCGACATCCTGCGTCCGGGCCTGGCGTTGCTCGCGCCGGGTGGCAAGCAAATGATGATCGACGGCCGTGGCGCGGTGAAAATCCTGCCGGGTGACGAACGTCTCAATTACAAACCGTGCGTGGACATCACCTTCGGTTCGGCGGCCAAGTCCTACGGTGACAAAGTTCTGGCGGTCGTCTTGACCGGCATGGGCGCCGACGGTCGCGAAGGCGCGCGTTTGCTCAAGCAGGGCGGCAGTTCGATCTGGGCTCAGGATGAAGCCAGCTGCGTGATCTACGGCATGCCAATGGCGATCGTCAAAGCCGAGCTCGCCGACGCGGTGTACAGCCTGGACGACATTGGCCGGCACATCGTCGAGGCATGTATCTGATGGATGTTCTAAGCCTTATCGGCATCATCATGGCGTTCGTCGCCATCATCGGCGGCAACTACCTCGAAGGCGGGCACCTCGGTGCGCTGGCCAACGGCCCGGCAGCCTTGATCGTACTCGGCGGCACCATCGGCGCAGCGCTGCTGCAGTCGCCGATGAGCGCTTTCAAGCGCGCCATGCAGATCCTGGCGTGGATCCTGTTTCCGCCACGCGTCGACTTGGCCGGCGGCATCGATCGCGTCGTCAACTGGAGCCTGACCGCGCGCAAGGAAGGCTTGCTCGGCCTGGAAGGCATTGCCGACGCCGAACCCGACAGCTACTCGCGTAAAGGCCTGCAACTGCTGGTGGACGGTGCCGAACCGGAAGCGATCCGCAGCATCCTGGAAGTGGATTTCTACACCCAGGAAAGCCGCGACATCGAAGCCGCCAAAGTCTTCGAAAGCATGGGCGGCTATGCGCCGACCATCGGCATCATCGGTGCGGTGATGGGCCTGATTCACGTCATGGGCAACCTCGGTGATCCGTCGCAACTGGGTAACGGCATCGCCGTGGCCTTCGTCGCCACCATCTACGGTGTGGCCAGTGCCAACCTGGTGCTGCTGCCGATTGCCGCCAAGCTCAAATCCGTTGCATTGCGTCAGTCCCGTTATCGCGAAATGTTGCTGGAAGGCATCCTGTCGATCGCCGAAGGTGAAAACCCACGCTCCATCGAGTTGAAGCTGCAAGGCTTCATGGATTAAGGGAATAACCTCATGGCACGTCGTCGCCAGCATGATGAACACGTCAATCACGAACGCTGGCTGGTGTCCTACGCGGACTTCATCACCTTGCTGTTCGCGTTCTTCGTGGTCATGTACTCGATTTCTTCGATCAACGAAGGCAAGTACAAGATCATTTCCGAAGCGCTGATCGGGGTCTTCACCGATACCGACAGCGCCCTCAAGCCGATTCCGATCGGCGAAGAGCGACCGAAGACCGTGACCCCGGCCAAGCCGCTGGTCAAGGACAGCGAGCAAGTCGATGCCGGGGTTGCCGGCGCGAGCGATCCGCTGAAAAGCATCGCCGACGACATCAGTGCGGCGTTCGGCGATCTGATCCAATCCAACCAGATGACCGTGCGCGGCAACGAGTTGTGGGTCGAGATCGAACTCAACTCCAGCCTGTTGTTCGGCAGCGGCGACGCGATGCCCAGCGACATCGCGTTCAACATCATCGACAAGGTCGCGGTGATCCTGAAGCCGTTCGACAACCCGATCCACGTCGAAGGTTTTACTGACGATCAACCAATTCGTACCTCGCAGTACCCGACCAACTGGGAGCTGTCGTCGGCCCGTTCGGCGAGCATCGTGCGCATGCTGGCGATGCAAGGGGTGAACCCGGGTCGCCTGGCGTCGGTGGGTTACGGTGAATTCCAGCCCGTGGCCAATAACGCTACCGCTGAGGGCCGGGCGCGCAACCGTCGTGTGGTGCTGGTGGTGTCACGCAATCTCGATGTACGCCGCAGCCTGACCGGCACCGGAACCGCCCATGCGCAACCGGATGCCGCGTTGAAGCGTGCTGGCACACAAACTGCACCGACCCCGGTCAAGTCGCCGGTACGAGAGAGCGCCGTCAATTCTCCGTCACCCGCATTAACACGTTGAGCTATTTCTCGGTCGATCGATTTGGCCGGGAGGAACAATCCGAATGAGAGTCTGGGCAGTCGCCAATCAAAAGGGTGGTGTCGGTAAAACCACTTCCTCCATCGCTTTAGCCGGTTTGCTGGCCGAGGCGGGCAAGCGCGTGGTCGTGGTCGATCTGGACCCCCACGGCTCGATGACCAGCTATTTCGGTTACGACCCCGACAGCCTGGAACACAGCAACTACGACCTGTTTCTGCACAAGGGCAGCGTGCCGCAGGGCTTGCCGGGTCAGTTGCTGCTGTCGACCAGTGATGAACGCATTTCCCTGTTGCCGTCGAGCACCGCGCTGGCGACCCTCGAACGTCAATCTCCAGGCCAGAGTGGCCTGGGCCTGGTGATCGCCAAGAGCCTGGCACAGTTGTGGCAGGACTTCGATTACGCGGTGATCGACAGCCCGCCGTTGCTCGGCGTGCTGATGGTCAATGCCTTGGCGGCGAGCCAGCAACTGGTGATCCCGGTGCAGACCGAACACCTGGCGGTCAAAGGCCTGGAGCGCATGGTCAATACGCTGGCGATGATCAACCGTTCACGCAAACAGGCGTTGCCGTTCACCATCGTGCCGACCCTGTTTGACCGCCGCACACAAGCGTCCCTCGGTACGCTGCGTGTCCTGCGCGACAAATTTCCGGAAGACATCTGGCAAGGCTACATCCCCGTGGACACACGCCTGCGCGATGCAAGCCGTGCCGGGCTGACGCCTTCGCAATTCGACGGCAAGAGCCGTGGCGTCCTCGCCTATCGCGCGCTGCTCAAGCATCTGCTGGCGGCGCAACTTGTTCCGCAGGTGGCGTGAGATGAGTCCGAGCCGGCCATTGAAGCTGACGTCACGCCCGCAACTGGCGCTGCAATCGTACCTCGACAACCTTCTGCAAGAAGTGACCGAGGAACTGTTGCCGCCGGTCGAAGCGCTGCCCGAGGTGGTCGAGGCTGAAGCGACACTCGATGAGTTCCAGGCAGCGGTGCTTGAAGAGCAGGCCCGTGATGCCCGACAGGCCAAGGTCACTGCCGAACCGGTCGCCAAAGCGGCCGCGCCGCTGGAAGTGCCAGCACGTCCGGTAGTTGCGGTGATCGAAGCACCGGCGCCGATCCTGTCACCGGTATCGACCATCGCGCCGTTGCTGCAAACACTGGTGGCGCCTGTCGCCGAAGTACCGCGAGCGCCGGAGCCGGTGGTTGTCGAGGTGCAGCCAACGCTGGTGGCGCCGGTGGTCGAAGTTCATCTGCCACCCGCCAACACGCCGCCACCGGTGGACACCGACGGTCGTCCATCCTGGGCCGCCGAACCGTTCGAATGCCTGTTGTTCGATGTCGCCGGGTTGACCCTGGCGGTACCGCTGGTGTGCCTGGGTTCGATTTATTCCCTGGCCGGTCATGAGCTGACGCCGTTGTTCGGTCAGCCGGAATGGTTCCTCGGCATCCTGCCGAGTCAGGCGGGCAACCTGAAAGTGCTGGATACCGCACGGTGGGTCATGCCCGACCGTTATCGCGACGATTTCAAGCAGGGCCTGCAATACGTCATCTCGGTGCAGGGTTACGAGTGGGGCCTGGCGGTGCATCAGGTCAGCCGCTCGTTGCGCCTGGACCCGAACGAAATCAAGTGGCGCAGTCACCGTGGCCAGCGGCCATGGCTGGCGGGCACGGTGATTGAACACATGTGTGCGTTGCTCGACGTTTCCGCGCTGGCCGAGTTGATCGCCAGCGGCGGGGCAAAGCACATGGGCGGCACGAAGCCGACCCACAAAACTACATAACAGAACAACACCGCTAGGGCGGTTTCTTGAGGGGTCAGGGTATGAATGACAAGGCAACGGCGGCAAAAGGTTCCGAAGATCCGATCCTGCAATGGGTCACCTTCAAGCTGGACAACGAGACCTACGGCATCAACGTGATGCGCGTCCAGGAAGTCCTGCGCTACACCGAAATCGCCCCGGTACCGGGTGCTCCGAGCTACGTGCTGGGCATCATCAACCTGCGCGGCAATGTGGTCACCGTGATCGACACCCGTCAGCGCTTCGGCCTGATGAATGCCGAGATCAGCGACAACACCCGTATCGTCATCATCGAAGCCGACAAGCAGGTTGTCGGGATCATGGTCGACAGCGTGGCCGAAGTGGTTTACCTGCGTCAGTCGGAAATCGAAACCGCACCGAACGTCGGTAACGAGGAATCCGCCAAGTTCATCCAAGGCGTGTGCAACAAGAACAACGAACTGCTGATCCTGGTCGAACTGGACAAGATGATGAGCGAAGAAGAATGGTCGGAACTGGAGAGTATCTGATTGATTCTCGAGGTTGCGGTCATTGTCCTGTTCCTGTTCTGGGCAGGCACGCTGGCAATGTTTCTGGCGTACATTCGCGGTCAAAAACTGATTGCCGCGCAACAGGCCCAGGGTGATGCGCTGCGCGATCAGCGCATCAAGGACTTGGCCAAACGCGTGGACGACTACCAGAACGGCAATGTGCGCATGGGTGAAGACCTGCACGAGCTGCGCTCGATCGTCGCGCCGTTGCCGGAAAAACTCGTTCAGCTGGAACAACGCGACCCCACCAGCCTGTCGTTCGCCCAGGCGGCGCGACTGGTCGGCATGGGCGCAAGCGTCGACGAACTGACCCAGTCCTGCGGCTTGACCCAGGCTGAGGCGGAGTTGATGAGCAAGCTTCACAAGAACTGACAGATCAAAAGATCGCAGCCTCGTTTCACTCGACAGCTCCTACAGGGTGTACGCCTTCCCAATGTAGGAGCAGTGTAGGAGCTGTCGAGTGAAACGAGGCTGCGATCTTTTCAGTTCCCCCCAGAACTCACCCCAGATTCAATAATCATCCCCGCGCTCAGTCACATCCTTCTCCACCCTCGGCGCATCCGGATCCTGCCCCGCCGGAAACTTCCCTTTCAGATTCCAAGCAAACGCGATGATCTCGGCAATCGTCCGGTACAGCTCTTCCGGAATGCTGTCCCCCAATTCCATCCGCGCCAGCAATCTCACCAGCTCCGCGTTCTCATAGATCGGCACTTCATAGTCGCGGGCGATCCGAAGGATTTCTTCCGCCAGTTCTTCGTCGCCCTTGGCGGTGAGGGTAGGGGCGTGGGTGCCGTCGTACTTGAGGGCGATGGCCTGGCGTGGGGCATTCGAGTTTTTCATGCGTTTTCGTCGACCCAGCGTTGTTCGAGGCGGGTTTGTGGGCCTTGGGGTGGTTTGCCGTGGTGGCAATCGAGATCGCCGACGTTCAGGCCCGAGGCAAGCATGCGCGCGCGCAATGCCGCCAGATTGCTTTCGATCAGACTGGCGGTGTATGGCCGCTCGGCCCAGAGCTGACTGGACAGGCAGCCCTTGATCAGCTGCGCCTGGACCTGCATCGGCCCCAACGGCTCCATGTCGAAAGCCAATTCGACTCGCCACAGTTGTTGTTTCGGCTCGCGCTCGTCGCGACGTTCTTGAGGTTGTTCCTTGTCCGGCGCTTCTTCGCGCTGGAACTTGATCTGCAACGGCACGATGTCCTGCAGGTTGCGCATCGGCACTTCCAGTTGCCAGGTGCTCATCAAACGCCCGTCACTGGTCACGCCGGTCTGCTCCAGGCTCGACAGTTGATGGCTTTGCAGGCGCGAAACTGCGGCGGCGGCCAGGCGCAGCAGCTGTTCGAGATCGTCCTCGCCTTCGGCGCTTTGCAACAGGCGCTCGGGTAGCGGGAAACTGCTCGGCGACGGTTTGGCGCTGACCTGTCCGAGCATGCCCAGCGCATTGCGCACGAAACTCGGCATGGCCTGGGCCAGGGTGTTGGCGGCGATGATCGCACTGAGATTGGTGCTGGCCGGCAGTCCCGGTGTCAGTTGCGCGATCAGTTTGAGCAGATCGGCCTTCATATCGGGGGCGAGTGTCGGGTTTTGCCCGCTCAATAGTTTCGATTCGAGGAATGCGCCGCTGCCGGCCAGCGCGAGTGCGAGGCCTTTGGGTGTGCTCAGTTGCTGCACGTCCGGCAGGCCGGCGAGCAATTTGTCCACGGCCGTGCGCAGATCGCTGGAGGTCTGGTTCGAGGGCGGCAGGTTTTGCAGGAGTTTGAGCAAGCCATCCAGCGAGCCCTGACGGCTGGTCTGGCTCACCAGTTGCTGGGTCACCGCCAACTGTTCCTGACGGCTGCTTAGCGGTACGAACTTCAGCGTCTGCGTGTCCTGTACCTGCGCACTGAGCAAGGTGCCGATGCGCAACGGCTGCGGGCTGTCGATGCTCAGGGTGCTGCCGCTGAGTGCGGTGTTGAGCAGGCTGACCATCGAACGAAACACCGTCGGCTGGCCCGGCACTTGCGGCAACACCTGGGACGTCAGCACTTTGCCCTGCAACAGCGTGCCGACCGGCAGTTGCGCGGTGTCGATGCGGGTGAGGGTGGCGACGCTGGAAGCAATGGCCTGTTGCACGGTGATGGCCAGACTGCCCGCCGACGGCTGGGTGACCGCTACGCTGGTGCCTTGGGCCAATGGCTGGTTGCTGGTGGCCTGGACCGTGGTCTGGCGGCCGCTTTCGAGAGTGACCTTGAGCAGTAGCTGAAAAGTCTGATCCGCCTGCTTGAGCGACAGCACTTCGGCCTTGGCGGTCTGACCGGCGGTGATCAGGCCTTCGATCGGCGTCAACAGCTTGAGCAACTCGCCACTGACCGTCAGCGGACGGGTTGTCGCCGGGGTGGTCGGCGGTAGCGGGAGGATGTTCATTTCGCCTGTCATACGCGGTCACAACCTTGGGAAAATGCACTCTTGAGAGTAGGAGCTGGCATGTATAATGCCGCCCAGTTGTATACAGAGTGCCGATAACATTGCAATTATTTGACGCAGCTCGCTAGTTTGGGCCGCCAATAGATTTATTCTGCATCTCTTTAACGGCCGCGCCAGAGCCGACTTGAACCGTATAAGGCCCGTGAACCCTTGACCAGTCCTGTCCTGCAAACCGTTGCCCTTGCCTGTGAGCGAGACCTTCGGCTGCTTTTCGAAAATCTCGATTTGAGACTGGCCAGTGGCGAAATGGTGCAGATCAGCGGCCCCAACGGCAGTGGCAAGACCAGCCTGTTGCGGCTGCTCTCGGGGCTGATGCATCCGACGGCCGGTGAGGTGTTGCTGAATGGCCAGCCGCTGAACGAGCAACGTACGGAGCTCGCGCGCAACCTGCTGTGGATCGGCCATGCTGCGGGGATCAAGGATTTGCTGACCCCGGAAGAGAACCTGAGCTGGCTCTGCGCCCTGCACCAACCGGCCTCTCATGAAGCGATCTGGCAGGCTTTGGCGGCTGTCGGATTGCGCGGTTTCGAAGACGTGCCTTGTCACACGTTGTCCGCTGGCCAGCAGCGCCGCGTTGCCCTGGCGCGCTTATATCTGGACAGCCCGCCGCTGTGGATTCTCGATGAGCCGTTCACCGCCCTCGACAAGCAAGGCGTGGCACAACTCGAAGAGCACCTGGCTGCGCACTGCGAGCGCGGTGGCATGGTGGTGTTGACCACTCACCACACGCTGAGCCGGATGCCGGCCGGTTATCGCGACATCGATCTGGGGAAATGGGCCGTATGAGTGTTTTCGGCCTGTTGGTCGCCCGTGAGGCCCGTCTGCTGTTCCGCCGTCCTGCGGAATTGGCCAATCCGCTGGTTTTCTTTGCCATCGTGGTTTCGCTGTTCCCGTTGGCGGTCGGTCCCGAGTCTCAATTGTTGCAAACCTTGTCCCCGGGACTGGTCTGGGTGGCAGCCCTTTTATCGGTTTTGCTCTCGCTGGACGGGCTTTTCCGCAGTGATTTCGAAGACGGATCGCTCGAACAGTGGGTCCTTTCGCCGCACCCCCTGGCTCTTCTGGTTTTGGCCAAGGTGCTGGCACACTGGGCCTTTTCCGGCCTGGCACTGGTTTTGCTCGCACCGTTGCTGGCGTTGATGCTCGGTTTACCAGCCGCCTGTCTGCCGGTGTTGCTGCTTTCGTTGTTGCTGGGTACACCGGTGCTGAGCTTGCTCGGTGCGGTGGGCGCAGCGCTGACGGTTGGTTTGAAGCGCGGTGGCCTGTTGCTGGCGTTGCTGATTCTGCCGTTGTACATCCCGGTGTTGATCCTTGGCAGTGGCGCCTTGCAGGCTGCCCTCCAGGGCATGCCGGCGACCGGTTATCTCCTGTGGCTTGGCAGCCTGACCGCCCTGGCGATAACCCTGACACCTTTTGCAATAGCGGCTGGCCTGAAGATCAGTGTCGGCGAATAATGAGGTCTGGTTGTTTTTTAACCAGTAAAGACCCTGGCTGGAGCGTGACAACGCACAGCAACCGTGATGGAAACAGTAATGAACTGGACGTGGTTTCATAAGCTCGGCTCGCCCAAATGGTTTTATGGCATCAGCGGCAAAATGCTGCCATGGCTGAGCGTCGCGGCGTTGCTGCTGATCGGCGTTGGCGTGGTCTGGGGCCTGGCTTTCGCGCCGCCTGACTACCAACAAGGCAACAGCTTCCGCATCATCTATATCCACGTTCCGGCCGCGATGCTGGCGCAGTCCATCTACGTGATGCTGGCGGTGTGCGGCATCGTCGGGCTGGTGTGGAAAATGAAACTGGCCGACGTCGCCCTGCAATGCGCGGCGCCCATCGGTGCCTGGATGACCGCCGTGGCGCTGGTCACCGGGGCGATCTGGGGTAAACCGACATGGGGTTCGTGGTGGGTCTGGGATGCACGCCTTACGTCCATGCTCATCCTGCTGTTCCTGTACTTCGGTCTCATTGCGCTGGGCAACGCGATCAGCAATCGTGACAGCGCGGCCAAGGCCTGCGCGGTGCTGGCGATTGTCGGCGTGATCAACATCCCGATCATCAAATACTCGGTGGAGTGGTGGAACACCCTGCACCAGGGCGCGACATTTACCCTCACCGAAAAACCGGCAATGCCTGCCGAAATGTGGCTGCCATTGCTGCTGACGGCGCTGGGTTTCTACTGTTTCTTCGGCGCGGTCCTGCTGCTGCGCATGCGTCTTGAAGTGCTCAAGCGTGAAGCGCGGGCCAGTTGGGTAAAAGCCGAAGTCGAAAACAGCCTGGAGGTCGTTCGATGAGTTTTGCGTCATTCGGCGATTTCCTCGCCATGGGCCATCACGGCCTGTATGTCTGGTCGGCCTATGGCATTTGCCTGGCAGTGCTGGCCCTCAACGTGGCGGCGCCGATCCTGGCCCGCAAGCGGTATCTGCAACAAGAGGCGCGTCGTCTGCGCCGGGAGAACGGCAAGTGAATCCGCTGCGTAAAAAGCGTCTTATCATCATTCTGGCGATTCTGGTCGGGGTCGGTGCTGCCGTCGGCCTGGCCCTTAGCGCCCTGCAGCAGAACATCAATCTGTTTTACACGCCCACCCAGATCGCCAACGGCGAGGCCCCGCAAGACACGCGCATCCGCGCCGGCGGCATGGTCGAGGCGGGTTCATTGCAGCGTTCCGGCGACTCGCTGGACGTGAAGTTCGTCGTCACCGACTTCAACAAATCCGTGACCATCACCTATCGCGGCATCCTCCCGGACCTGTTCCGCGAAGGGCAGGGCATCGTCGCTCTGGGCAAGATCAACGCCGATGGCGTGGTGGTGGCCGATGAAGTGCTGGCCAAGCACGATGAAAAGTACATGCCGCCGGAAGTGACCAAAGCGTTGAAAGACAGTGGTCAGTCCGCTCCAACACCCGCGAAGGAGGGTTGATCAATGACTTCCGGCATTTTCATTCCAGAGTTGGGCCATTTGGCCATGATTCTGGCGCTGTGTTTCGCGCTGGTTCAGGCCGTGGTGCCATTGGTCGGTGCCTGGCGCGGTGACCGCTTCTGGATGAGCCTGGCCCAGCCGGCCGCGTGGGGGCAGTTCGCGTTTTTGCTGTTCGCCTTCGGTTGCCTGACCTACGCCTTCATGGTCGACGATTTCTCTGTCGCCTACGTCGCCAATAACTCCAACAGCGCGTTGCCGTGGTACTACAAATTCAGCGCCGTGTGGGGCGCGCACGAAGGTTCGTTGCTGCTGTGGGCGTTGATCCTCGGCGGCTGGACCTTCGCCGTGTCGGTGTTCTCGCGGCAGTTGCCGCAAGTCATGCTGGCCCGCGTGTTGGCAGTGATGGGCATGATCAGCACCGGTTTCCTGCTGTTCCTGATCCTGACGTCGAACCCGTTCAAACGCATCCTGCCGCAAGTGCCCAGCGATGGTGCCGACCTCAACCCATTGCTGCAAGACATTGGCCTGATCGTTCACCCGCCGATGCTGTACATGGGCTATGTCGGTTTCTCCGTGGCGTTTGCCTTCGCCATCGCGGCGTTGATGGGCGGTCGTCTTGATGCGGCGTGGGCGCGCTGGTCGCGTCCATGGACCATCGTTGCCTGGGCCTTCCTTGGCATCGGCATAACCCTTGGCTCGTGGTGGGCCTATTACGAACTCGGCTGGGGCGGCTGGTGGTTCTGGGACCCGGTGGAAAACGCCTCGTTCATGCCTTGGCTGGTGGGCACCGCGCTGATTCACTCGTTGGCGGTCACGGAAAAACGTGGCGTGTTCAAGAGCTGGACCGTGTTGCTGGCCATCGCCGCTTTCTCGTTGAGCTTGCTCGGCACCTTCCTCGTGCGTTCCGGCGTGCTGACTTCGGTTCACGCGTTTGCCTCCGACCCAGAGCGCGGCGTGTTCATCCTGATTTTCCTGCTGTTCGTGGTTGGCGGTTCGCTCACGCTGTTCGCCCTGCGCGCGCCAGTGGTCAAGAGCCAGGTCGGCTTCAACCTCTGGTCCCGGGAAACCCTGCTGCTGGGCAACAACCTGGTGCTGGTGGTGGCGGCTTCGATGATCCTGCTGGGCACCTTGTACCCGCTGATTCTCGATGCGATGACCGGCGCCAAGCTGTCGGTCGGCCCGCCGTACTTCAACGCGCTGTTCATTCCGTTGATGGGGTTGCTGATGGTGGTGATGGCGATAGGCATGCTGGTGCGCTGGAAAGACACCCCGGTCAAATGGCTGATGAGCATGCTCACGCCCGTATTGCTCGGCAGTGCCGCGTTGGCCGTAGTGGCTGGCGTCGCCTACGGCGATTTCAACTGGGCAGTGATCGCGACCTTCATGCTCGCAGCCTGGGTGTCGCTGGCTGGTGTGCGTGACATCTTCGACAAGACGCGCCACAAAGGCTTGATCAAAGGCCTGCCGACCCTGACCCGCAGCTATTGGGGCATGCAGGTTGCGCACTTGGGCATCGCGGTTTGCGCCCTCGGCGTGGTGTTGTCGAGCCAGAACAGTGCCGAGCGCGACTTGCGTCTGGCACCGGGCGAATCCATGGACCTGGGTGGCTACCAGTTCGTCTTCGAAGGCGCCAAACACTTCGAAGGCCCGAACTTCACCTCCGACAAGGGCACCGTGCGGGTGATTCGCGACGGCAAGGAAGTCAGCGTGCTGCACCCGGAAAAACGCCTCTATACCGTGCAGAACTCGGTGATGACCGAGGCCGGGATCGACGCCGGTTTCACCCGTGACCTCTACGTCGCATTGGGCGAACCGCTGGGCGATGGCGCCTGGGCGGTGCGCGTGCACGTTAAACCGTTCGTACGCTGGATCTGGTTCGGCGGTTTGCTCACCGGGCTCGGTGGATTGCTGGCGGCGCTGGATCGCCGATATCGAGTCAAGGTGAAATCCAAGGTGCGTGAAGCACTCGGCATGTCGGGAGCCACTGCATGAAGCGTTGGTTGATGTTGTTGCCACTGGCGATTTTTCTGGTGGTTGCCGTGTTCCTTTATCGCGGTCTGTACCTGGACCCGGCCGAGCTGCCTTCGGCGATGATCGGCAAGCCGTTCCCGGAGTTCTCGCTGCCGGCGGTGCAGGGCGACAAGACCCTGACCCGCGCCGACATCCTCGGTAAACCGGCACTGGTCAACGTCTGGGGCACCTGGTGCATTTCCTGCCGGGTCGAGCACCCGGTGCTGAACAAACTGGCCGAGAAGGGCGTGGTGATTTACGGCATCAACTACAAGGACGTCAACGCCGACGCCTTGAAGTGGCTGGCGGAATTCCACAATCCGTATCAGCTGGATATCCGCGACGATGCCGGCACCCTGGGCCTGAACCTCGGAGTGTATGGCGCGCCGGAAACCTTCTTCATCGACGCCAAGGGCATCATCCGCGACAAGTTCGTCGGGGTGATCGACGAGCAGGTCTGGCGTGAAAAACTGGCGGCCAAGTATCAGGCGCTGGTTGATGAGGCCAAGCCATGAAGCGCTGGCTAGCTGCCGTAGTCTTGGGTTTGAGCATGGTCGGTGTGGCGCATGCCGCCATCGACACCTACGAGTTCGCCAAAGAGGGCGACCGCGAACGTTTTCGCGAGTTGACCAAGGAACTGCGCTGCCCCAAGTGCCAGAACCAGGACATCGCCGACTCTAACGCGCCGATTGCCGCCGACTTGCGCAAAGAGATTTTCCGCATGCTCGGCGAGGGCAAGGACAACCAGCAGATCATCGACTTCATGGTCGATCGCTACGGGGATTTCGTCCGTTACAAACCGGCCCTCAACGCCAAGACTGCGCTGCTCTGGTTCGGCCCCGCCGGCCTGCTGCTGGGTGGTTTTGTGATCATCGCGGTGATCGTCCGCCGTCGTCGCGTGCAACGCGCTGATACCCCGGACACGCTTTCTGCCGAGGAGCGCAAGCGCCTCGATCAACTGTTGGATAAAAACCAAGAATGATTGATTTCTGGCTCGCTGCAGGTCTGCTCCTTCTGGTGGCCCTGAGTTTTCTGCTGATCCCTGTTCTGCGCAATCGTCGCGCCCAGCTCGAAGAGGATCGTACTGCCCTGAACGTGGCGCTGTATCAGGAGCGCGTGGCTGAGCTTGAGACTCAGCAGGAAGAGGGCGTACTCGATGCCGCGCAAATGGATGCTGGCCGCGCCGAGGCCGCTCGCGAATTGCTCGCCGATACCGAAGGCGTTGCTGCGCCACGGGTGACGCGCCTGGGTAAATCGGCGCCACTGCTGGCGGCGATTCTGGTGCCGGTGCTGGGCCTGGGGTTGTATCTGCATTTCGGTGCCAGCGACAAAGTCGAGCTGACCCGGGAATTCTCCCAGGCGCCACAGTCGATGGAAGAGATGACGCAGCGTCTGGAACGAGCGGTCGCGGCGCAACCGGATTCCGCCGAGGCGCTTTATTTCCTTGGTCGCACCTACATGACTCAGGATCGTCCGGCCGACGCGGCGAAGATCTTCGAGCGCACCGTCAACATCGCCGGGCGGCAGCCTGAACTGTTGGGGCAGTGGGCGCAGGCCCAGTACTTCGCGGATGGCAAGAAATGGTCGGACAAGATTCAAGCGCTGACTGACGAAGCGCTGAAAGCCGATCCGAAGGAAGTCACCAGCCTCGGTTTGTTGGGCATCGCTGCATTCGAAGCCGAGCGTTACCAGGACGCCATCGACTACTGGAATCGTCTGCTCGAACAACTACCGCCGGAAGACAAATCCCGAATCGCGCTGCAGGGCGGCATTACCCGCGCCAAGGAAAAACTGGTCGCCAGCGGCGGCAAGGTAGCTGAGGCTCCGGTGGCCAAGGTTGCTGCGCTGCTCAAGGTCCGGGTGGATCTGGCGGCCGATCTGAAAACCAAGGTCCAGCCGGGCGACAGCGTGTTCATCTTCGCCCGCGCCACCAACGGTCCTCCCGCGCCGTTGGCCGCCAAACGCTTGACCGTGGCTGACCTGCCGGCAACTGTCGAACTGGGCGATGCTGACGCGATGATGCCGCAGTTGAAACTGTCGAACTTTCCTGAAGTCCAACTGGTTGCGCGCATTTCCCGCGCTGGCAAACCCACCGCCGGCGAGTGGATCGGTCGTAGCCAGCCTCTGGCCAGCAGCACCACCGCGCCGCAAAAACTGACTATCGACAGCCCGGATAAATAACCCCGGGAATAAACAGGAAGCACCATCATGACCGCCATCGCTCGTATCACCCTGCTCAGCGTTGTTTTAGGGCTGAGCGCTTGTGCGGTCCAACGGCCTCCGGTGGAGCAGCCGACGCCGCCACCGATCCCGCCGTCGCAGCCGAGTACCAAGCCTGCGCCGTCTACTGTGCCGAGCAAGCCGAGCGCTCCGGCCAAGCCTGCCAAACCGTTGCCCCGTACTTCTGCGAGTTTTGCGCCGCCGCCGGGGGGCAATAGTCACTGGGATCCTAAATTGGGTGTCTATGTGCTGGATGATCAGCCGAATACCTTTTATCGCCAGCGTACGTACTACCGTTGGGATAATGGTTGGAGCCGGTCGATCAGTCCGAAAGGGCCTTGGGAAGAGACGGATATTCATGGGGTGCCTGGGGGATTGGGGCGGCAGTTCGGGCAGTGACGTTAAGAGGCGACCTTTTGGGTCGCCTTTTTTTATGGTGTACATATCCGTTGCTGCGGTAACGGCGGCTTATGGTTTCGCCCTTACGGCGAGTCCCTTTTGTCAAACGCCACAAAAGGAACCAAAAAGTCTCGCCCCTTACGTACGGCCCCTCGCTAGGGCTCGGGGTTCCTTCGCTCCGGCATTCATCCGGGGGCATCGCCTCCGGTTGGCTTCGCTTCAACCTCCTCTCGATGTGTGCGGCTTCGCCGCACGGCGCTACGCGCCCACCCCCGGA
>NZ_JBSVXD010000027.1:0-45705 GCF_054070755.1 Pseudomonas sp. SDO5591_S426
GAGTGATGCCGAAAAATGCGGATACACCACAAAAACCTGTGGGAGCGGGCTTGCCCGCGATGGCGGCATCAGCAGCACCGCCAAATACTCAGCCTTGCAAATAAACCGCATGCGTATGGGTGTACTCATACAACCCATGCTTGCCATCCGCGCCGCCAATCCCCGATTTACGCACGCCGGCATGAAAGCCTTGCATGGCCTCGAAATTCTCGCGGTTGACGTAGGTTTCGCCAAAATCCAGCTCGCGCATGGCGTGCAGGGTTTTGCTCAGGTCGCGGGTGTAGATCGACGAGGTCAGGCCATAGTCGCAGTCGTTGGCCAGGGCGATGGCTTCGTCGAGGTCGTCGATGATCTGGATCGGCAGCACCGGGCCGAAAATCTCTTCGCGCATGATCTCCATGTCGGCGCGGCACCCGGCAAGCACCGTGGGTTGGAAGTGGAAGCCATTTGGCAGATCGGCAATTTGCCCGCCACTGATCAGGCTCGCGCCCTGGCTCAACGCCGTGCGGACTTTACGATTGACGCTGTCCAACCCTTGGCGGTTGATCAGCGGACCCATTTCCACATCGGGCTGCGCAATCGGGTCGCCATAACGGGTCGCGCTCATGGCCGCCGCGATGCGCTCGATGAACTGATCCGCCACTTTGCGCTCGACGTACACCCGCTCGGCGCAGTTGCAAACCTGACCGCTGTTGATGATGCGCGAATCTCGGATGGCCTTCACAGCGAGGTCGAGATCTGCGTCCGCCAGCACAATGGCCGGCGCCTTGCCGCCCAGTTCCAGATTGAGCTTGGTGATGTTCGGCGCAGCGGCGGCCATGATCCGCGAGCCGGTGTCGACGCTGCCGGTGAAGCTGATCATGTCCACGCCTTTGTGCGCACTCAGTGCGGCGCCAACCTGGCCGTCACCGCAAACTACGTTGAACACGCCGGGCGGCAAATCGGTTTCGGCCACCAAACGGGCAAATTCGAAGCAGTTGTTCGGCGTTTCTTCGCTGGGCTTGATGACGATGGTGTTGCCGGTCAGCAGCGCCGGGGCCATCTTGCGGGCGATCAGGAAGAACGGGAAATTCCACGGCAGAATCCCGGCCACCACGCCCAACGGTTTGCGGAACAGAAAGATGTTTTCGTTCTGGCGGTCGCTGGTGATGATTTCGCCTTCGATGCGCCGCGCCCATTCGGCCATGTAGTCGAGGTAGTCAGCGGTGAAGTTGACTTCGACTTCGGCCAGACCGCTGATCTTGCCTTGCTCCAGCGTAATGGTGCGCGCCAGGTGCGGTACGTTTTCCCGTAGCTTGGCGGCGATGCGGCGCAGGTAGCCGGCGCGGTCATTCGCTGGTTTGCGCGACCAGTCCTTTTGCGCGGCACGGGCGGCGGCGAGGGCGCGGTCGACGTCTTCGGCGGTCGAGGCCGGGACTTTCGACAACACGGCACCGGTGGCCGGGTTGATCACATCGAGGTGGGCAGCGCTGGCCACGAACTGGCCGTTGATGAAGTTTTCGTAAACAGGCACGGACGGCATGGGACGACTCCTTGGCAGATCAGTAAGTGCGTGACGGCGCTTGTGTGCTGGCGGGTTCGCGGTAGCGAGCGAGGGTGGCCATGGCGCTTTGGCGCAGCAGGCTGATGTCGATGGCTACTGCGATGAACTGGCAACCCCAGCCTTGGTAGCGACGGGCATCTTCTTCGTTGGGGGCGAGAATTCCGCAGGCCTTGCCCGCTGCGAGCGTAGCGTTCACGGCGTGTTGAATCCGTTCCTGAACCTCCGGATGACCGGGATTGCCGGCATGGCCAAGGCCAATCGACAAATCCGCCGGGCCGATAAACACCGCATCGACGCCTTCGACGGCGGCAATCGCTTCGACGTTTTCCACGCCGATGCGCGATTCCACCTGCACGATCAGGCACAGCTGTTCATGAGCGGTATTGAGGTAATCGGGCACGCCATCCCAGCGTGTGGCGCGGGTCAGACCGCCGCCGACACCGCGAATGCCGTGGGGCGGGTAGCGCATCGCGCGGACCAATGCCTTGGCCTGTTCAGCGGTTTCGACCATCGGGATCATCAGCGTCTGCGCGCCGATATCCAGCAGTTGCTTGATCAGGTTGGCGTCGCCATTCACCGCGCGCACGATCGGCGCAGTGGAGTAGGGCGCCACGGCCTGCAATTGCGCGAGTACGCCGGGCACGGTGTTCGGTGCGTGCTCGCCGTCGATCAGCATCCAGTCGTAACCGGTGGTGGCGACGATTTCGGCGGCGTAGCCGGTGGCGAATCCGGCCCAGATGCCATATTGAGTCGCCGGTTTTTTCAGCGCGGCTTTGAAAGCGTTGTGCGGCATGTTCATGTCGGGCTCCTTTCTCAGCGGCTGTACGGCCGATGCAGTTGGCATTCCGGGTTGAGCGTCACGCCGAAACCTGGCTGGTCGAGCGCCGACAGGCGCATGCGGCCATTGACCGGCACCGGTTCGCCAAGCAGTTGCGGATGGAACATCGGCACCACTTCGTCGGCCTTCGGCGCCATCATCAGGAATTCGGCAAAAGGGCTGTTATGCCGGGTCGCGACGAAGTGATAGCTGTACACCGACGAGCCATGGGGGATGACCAACGCATTGTGGGCATCGGCCAGGGCTGAGATTTTCACCAGTTCGGTAAGGCCGCCACACCAACCGACATCCGGCTGGATGATGTCGCAGCAACCCATTTCCAGCAGCATGCGGAATCCCCAGCGCGTGGCTTCGTGCTCGCCGGTGGTCACCAGCATGCCTTTCGGTACGTTGTTGCGCAGGGCGGCGTAGCCCCAGTAATCGTCCGGCGGCAGGGCTTCTTCAATCCACTTCAAACCGTGTTCGTGGGCGCCGACCGCCAGTTTGGTGGCGTAGTTGAGGTCCAGGCTCATCCAGCAATCAAGCATCAGCCAGAAGTCCGGGCCGACGCGTTCGCGCATGGTCGCCAGTTCTTCGAGGTTCTTGCGCAGGCCTTCTTCGCCTTCGGCGGGGCCGTGGTGCAGCGGCATCTTGCCGCCGATGAAGCCCATTTTCTGCGCCAGGTCCGGACGGGCGCCGGTGGCGTAAAACTGCAATTCGTCGCGCACTGCGCCGCCGAGCAATTGATGCACCGGCTCCTGGCGGATCTTGCCGAGTAAGTCCCACAGCGCCAGGTCGACGCCGGAGATCGTGTTGATGACGATGCCTTTGCGCCCGTAATACAGGGTCGACTGGTACATCTGGTCCCAGATCTTTTCGATGTCGGTGACGCGGGCACCTTCAAGGAAGCGCGCCAGGTGTTTCTCGACGATGTAGGCGGCAGGCTCGCCGCCCGTGGTCACGGCAAAACCGACGGTGCCGTCGCTGGCTTCAATCTCTACCACCAGCGTACCGAGCACGTTGATGCCGAAGGTGCGGCGGCTCTGGCGGTACTCGGGGTATTTGCTCATTGGTGTAGCAATGTGATCGTCGATCCAGTGGCCGTCGGCTTGGTCGTGATAATCCGCGCCGCCGCCACGCAAGGTGAAGGCGCGGACGTGTTTGATGGTTGGAATGCCCATGGTGTGATTCCTTTTTTTAAACGGCGGTCATGTTTAAACGGTGGCCGGTTTGTTCGAGGCTTTATGGCCGGGCGAACGTACGCCCAGCACCAGCAACGCGGCGATGACGGTGGTAGCGGACAGCACGTACAAGCCGGCTGCCGGTGAATGGAAGGCGCCTTCGGCCCAGTTCTTCAGCACCGGAGCGATGAAGCCGCCGAGGGCGCCGAACGAGTTGATCAGGGCGATGCCGGCTGCGGCGGCGCTGCCGGCGAGGTAGCTGGAGGGGAAGGTCCAGAACACCGGTTGCACGGCGATGAAGCCGGAAGCGGCAAAGCACAGGGCAATGATCCCCAGCAGCGGATTGCTGAAGGTCACCGAGCAGGCGATCCCGGCAGCGGCCATCAACAAGGTCAGGCTAGCGGTGCGGCGGCGTTCGCCGGTGCGATCGCTGTAGCCGGGAATCAGGTAGGCGGCGATCAATGCGCAAATCCATGGAATCGCTGTGACCAGGCCGACCATCAACCCGACCTTGGTGCCGAGCAGTCCGCCAACCTGGGTCGGCAGGTAAAACACCACGCCGTAGACACTCGCCTGGATCAACAGATAAATCAGGCACAGGTACAGCACCGAGGGCTGGCAAATCACGTTGAGCAGGCTGCGGCCGTGGTTCTGTTTGTGGCTGTCTTCCTGATCGAGCAGGCTCTGCACTTGCTGGCGCTCTTCGACGGTCAGCCACTTGGCATCGGCCGGGCGATTGTCGAGGTACCAATAAGCCCAGATGCCCACCGCCGTCGCCATCAAGCCTTCAACGGCGAA
The DNA here is from genome assembly GCF_054070755.1 of Pseudomonas sp. SDO5591_S426. Taxonomy (NCBI): domain Bacteria; kingdom Pseudomonadati; phylum Pseudomonadota; class Gammaproteobacteria; order Pseudomonadales; family Pseudomonadaceae; genus Pseudomonas; species Pseudomonas sp. SDO5591_S426. The sequence continues at coordinate 4,340 of NZ_JBSVXD010000027.1, forward strand.
CAGCCACTGCCAGCCGTGGAACCCCGCAAAACCGTCCATCTCCAGTAGCAGGCCAGACAGCGGGCTGCCGAAGATGAACGCCAGGGGCGCACCGAAGTAGAAGAAGCCCATGGCTTTGCCGCGCACGGCGCTGGGGAACCAGTAGGTGAGGTAAAGGATCACGCCGGGGAAGAATCCGGCCTCGGCCACGCCCAGCAAAAAACGCAGGACGTAGAAGCTGGTTTCGCTGTGGGCGAAGACCATGGCGGCGGAGACCAGGCCCCAGGTGACCATGATCCGGCACATCCACAAGCGAGCGCCGACGCGGTGCAGAATCAGGTTACTCGGCACTTCGAGCAGCGCGTAGCCGACGAAGAACACCCCGGCGCCAAAGGCGAAGGCGGCATCGCTGATATTGGTGTCGGCCTGGAAGGCTTGCTTGGCGAACCCGACGTTGGCGCGGTCGAGGAAGGCCATGATGTACATCAGCAGGAGAAACGGGAGCAGCCGCCAGGAAATTTTGGCGAGCAGAGGCGCGGGTAGAGTCTTCATCGCAGTTTTCCTTTGGTAGGGCATTTGTTCTTATGGGGAAGACTGTACGGCCGCTGATCGATGCGTTACAAATCGAATCTAGCTCACAACTGATACCTTCAGGGTATCGATAAAGAAGGCCCGTGATGACCACGCCGACCATCTCCCGCAGCCTGCTCAACCGCCTGCGCTACAAGCATCTGCACATGCTGGTGACGCTCAGCACCAGCCAGAACCTGCACCGTGCTTCGCAAAGCCTGAACATGTCGCAACCGGCTGCCACCCGCATGCTCCATGAAATTGAAGACATGTTTGGCTGCGACCTGTTCGAACGTTTGCCGCGCGGGATGCGACCGACGGCGCTGGGTCAGGAGCTGATTCGCTTTGCCGAGTCAGCCCTCAGCGGTCTCGACCGTTGCGCCGAGGACCTGATGGCGCGCCAGCAGGGCGGCTACGGTTACCTGTCGATCGGCACCATCATGGGCGCGGCGCCGGATCTGGTGATGGATTCGATTGCCGAGATCAAGTCACTCAATCCGCAGCTGCGAATTCGCATCATGGGCGATACCAGCGACCAAGTGATCCAGTTGCTGGAGCAGGGTCGCATCGACCTCGCCATCGCCCGGCGCAATGCCGCCACCGACAGTGAGCATTACGTCTTCGAACAACTGGGCAACGAGCGATTGCTGGTGGTGGTGCACGCCGGTCATCCGCTGGCCCGGCGCAAGAAGCTGGAGATGGCAGAACTGGTCAACGGCTGGCCGTGGATCCTGCAACCGGAAACCAGCCCGGCGCGCATTGGTCTGGATCAAGCCTTGCAGCGCCTGGCCTTGCCGCTGCCGGCGGACATCATCGAATGCAGCTCGGTGTATTCGATGCAGCAGCTGATTCAACTGACCGACGCGATCATGGTCCTGTCGGAAACCGCATTGCGCGACTACCTTAAAATGGGGCTGGTGGTGGCGCTTCCGGTGGAGCTGGATGTGCAACTGGCGCCATTTGGGCTGCTGTTGCGCAAAGGTGAGCACATAAGTCGCGAGCTGGGACTGTTCATCGATCTGCTGCGTCGAAAAGCCGCGGTTTTTTGATTTCCTGGTCAGTTTTTTGTTTTCCGCGAACGCATAAACCTTTAAAGTTAACCTTTCGGTCAGCTTTGCACTGTCAACACAGCCCTTTGCATCGTCAAAAGGGGCTTCTGCAAGACTCGAGATTCCCAGTACATAACCAGAAGGGCGGACCCCATAACCGCCCAGAGGATGATCCATGTCCAACCGTGATATATCCCGGCGCTCGTTCCTTCAGGGCGGGCTGGTAGCGGGTGTGAGCGTGACGCTCACGCCATTGAGCAGCCAGGCGCTGGCAGCCTTGATGGAAAACAGCGTGACCGTGCCGTCCGAGCAATGGCTCGGCAACAATGGCAAGGCGCGCGCCCGTAATGACGCCTTGTCCAAGGTCTGCGGCAGCAAGGTGTTTGCCCGCGACATCCGCGCCAAGGACATGCCGGGCTGGCCACAGCAGCAAGGCCACGCCATGCTGCTGAAAACCATCAAGGCTGACCGAATTTATGACGGCTACGACCTGTCGTGGCTCGGTGCCGAATTGCAGCCGGACCGCATCGTCACCGCCGACGACCTGATCAAGGACGGTATCGCGTTCCCGGAAGAACACGCGCCTGATCCGCTGCTGCCGACCGGCAAAGTGCCGATGTTCATCGGCCACCCGGTGGCGATCCTGATCTGGAACGACTTCGAGCGTTTCCGCCAGGCCAAGGCCCAACTCAAATTCAATGACAAGGCAATCCGCTACGGCGAGAAAGTGCCGTTCTACGAAGGCGATCCTTACGGCAGCTTCCGCTACGTGCGCGTTGGCGGTGCGACCTCGGCCGATGAAGACGAATTCGCCAGCCTCAAGGATTCGATCCTGTTCCCGATGCTGAAAAACCGTCGTCCGGTGTGGAACTCGCAGCCGAACCTGCACGGCAACCTGACCGAGCGCGGCTTGTTCTATGCCGAGCGCATGAAGCAGCAGATCGACACGCCGCCGGACAACTGGCTGGTGTTCGACGAACGCTACAAGACGCCATCGATCGAACCGGCCGCGATGGAGCCGGACAACGGCAACGGCTGGTACGACCCGGCGACCAAGACCCTGCATTTCGTGGTCGCGACACAGTGCCCACTGGAAACCGCGACCGAGACTGCGAAGATGATCGCGCCGTCGCGTTTCGGCTTGGCCAACCTGAACATGCACCCAGGTTACACCGTCGGTTACGGCTCGAAAGACCACAACATTTTCGTCTACTACGCCGCCCTCGCCGCGTTGTACGGCGCCGGTGTGCCGGTGCGTCTGGCGAACGATCGCTATGAACAGTTCCAGAGCGGCATCAAGCGTCACCCGTTCGACATCCGCTATCAACTGGCGGTGGACAAGACCGATTACAGCTTCAAGATTTTCCGCGCCGAGATGAGCGTCGACGGTGGCGGCCGGGTCAACTACAGCCCGTCCGTGGCAGCGGTTGGCGCCACGGCGGCGCAGTCGATCTATTACATGCCGCAGAACGATTTGCAGGTGACGGCTTATCACTCCCGCGCCGTTGAAGCCGGGTCGATGCGTGGCTACGGCACCCTGCAAAGCATGGCGTCCACCGAGATGATGGTCGACGAAATCGCCGATCGCCTCGGTGTCGATGCCATCGAACTGCGCCGCAAGAATGCACTGCGTTCGGGCATGAAAAACACCCAGGGCGCGGTGCCTGCCGGTGCTTTGCGACTGCACGAGATTCTCGACAAGGCAGCGGTTCACGACACTTGGAAAAACCGCGCCGCGATCAAGAAACAACGCGAAGCTGCCGACCCGGATAACTGGTACGGCGTCGGTTTCGCCATCTGCCAGAAAGACTTCGGCACTGGTTCCGAAGCGCCGATGGCCAGCATCGAATACACCGTTGACGGTCGCATCACCCTGCGTCACATCGGCATCGAAATCGGCACCGGCATGTCCACTTCCCAAGCGATGGTGGTGGCCGATTTCCTCGGCAACCCGGCGCACGAAGTGAAGACCGGCGAAACTGAATGGAAAGAGTTGCAGCTGATCAGCGGCGGCAACCCGTACATCATGAGCCAGGCCGAGCAGGACAACTTCCTGCGCAACCCGCGTTGGGTTGGCAAGGTCGCTTCGGCCTCATCCGCGACCAACTCGGCGTACTACTTCAGCCACGCCACCCGTGAAGCGGCGCGCGTGCTGTTCAACCACGGCTTGTGGCCGGCGGCGATGGAGATCTGGCGGCAGGGTCCTTTTGGCGGCCAAGCCAACCCTTACGTGGTGCGTCGCGAAGATGCCCATTGGGTCGACGGCAAACTCACCGCCAACGGCATGGAGCCTTTGCCGTTTGCGGTGCTGGCCAAGCGTGCCCACGAGCGCGGTCTGGTCACTGGCGCCACGGTCCACGGTTTTAACCGCTGGAGCTGGGCCGAGGCCGAGTACAGCATCGATGGCGTGCGTGAACGCTTGCCACTCGATGGTCTGGCCGTGAAGTACGGCGACGGTGCACCGAACGCGAAGAAAGCGCAGATGAACAGCGCCGGTTTCCATCTGCTGGATCGGCAGAACATCGCCTACCCGGCGACCCAGCTGAACAACGCTGCGGTGACTTACTACAGCCCGGTCGCGACGCTGGTGGAACTGAAGGTCAACAAGGGTTCGAACGAAGTGTCGGTGCTCAACCACCACTCGTGGGTCGAGTGCGGTCGGGTGCTGGTGCCGGAGTTGGTCAAGGGCCAGCTCGAAGGCGGTATCGCCATGGGCATCGGCCATGCGCTGATGGAAGAAATGCCGCTGTACGAAGGTGGGCCGGGGGAGGGTGACTGGAACTTCAACCGCTACCGCTTGCCGATGGCGCGCCACGTCGCGGTGTGGAAACAGACCGCGGAAATCCTGCCGCCATTGTCGCCAAGCGACCCGTCCAAAGGCATCGCCGAAGTGGTGATGATTCCGGTGGTCGGCGCCATCGGCAACGCCGTGGCCCATGCCATCGGTAAACGTGTCCGCGACCTGCCTATCACTTCTGCACGCATCAAGGAGGCCCTCAATGGCTAACCGTCCGCTTCAACTGACCCTCAACGGTCAATCCGTCGGCCCGGTGGACATCCCTGATGACCTGCCGATGATCGACTACCTGCACGAATACAAGAACCTCACCGGTTCGCGCCTCGGTTGCGGCCAGGGCATCTGCCACGCCTGCGTGGTGATCGTCGACAACCCCGACGGCACCAGCGAAGAAGTGCGCACCTGCATCACTGGCGCGCACTATTTCGAAGGCAAAAAGGTTCGGACCATCGAAGGCCATGCGACCCGCGACGAGCAGGGCAAGGTCACCGAGCTGAACCCGATCCAGCAGCGTTTTGTCGACGAGTTCGCCTTCCAGTGCAGCTACTGCGCACCGGGTTTTGTGAATGCTGCGACGGTGTTGGTCGAGAAGCTGCAACGCCAGCCCATCGTCAAAAGCCAGCTGGAAAAAGTCATCGAGGACAGCCTCGGTCATCACATCTGCCGTTGCACTGGCTACGTGCGCTACTACAGCGCCACGCGCAACGTGTTGACCGATCTCGGCCTGGTCAAGGAGGGTTAAGCATGAAGCAACTACTTAGCCGTCTGGCGTTGACGGTCGGCCTGGCTGCGCCTGTGTTGTTGGCCCACGCTGACGACGCGCAGGTCAAGCAAGGCGAATACCTCGCCCGCGCTGCTGACTGCATGGCGTGTCACACCGCACCGGGTGGCGCGCCGTATGCGGGCGGCCTGCCGATCGTGTCGCCGTTCGGCACGATCTACGGCACCAACATCACGCCGAGCAAAGAGCACGGCATCGGCCTGTACAACGATGACGAATTCTTCGCTGCGTTGACCGCCGGCAAGCGTCGCGATGGGGCGAACCTGTACCCGGCGATGCCGTACACCTCGTATCACCTGATGCCGCGAGCGGACTCCGATGCGATTCACGCCTACCTGAAAACCGTCGAGCCCATCGAGCGCGCCGCGCCGGTCACCAGCCTGACCTTTCCGTTCAACGTGCGCCCGGGCCTGATGGGCTGGAACATGATGTACGGCAAGGACGTGAAGCTGGAATCCGCCGAAGGCAAAAGCGAAGCCTGGAAGCGCGGCCAGTACATGGTCGACGTGCTCGGCCACTGCGGCGAATGCCACACGCCACGCGGCCTGCCCGGTGCGATGCAGATGGACAAGCGCATGACCGGTGGCATCCTCAATGGCTATCTGGCGCCAAGCCTGCTTGCCACTGACCTGGCGGCTCGCGGCTGGAACCATCAGGACCTGAGCTCGTTCCTCAAGCATGGCATGAGCGCCCAGGGCACGATGTTCAACGAGATGTTCCCGGTGTTCCACAACAGCACTCAGGGCCTCACTGACCCGGATCTGGCCGCGATGGCCACGTTCCTGCTCGGCGATCAGCCGCCAGCAGCAAAACTGCTGACAGACGTACCGTTGGACAAACTCAGCGCCAGCGCCCAGCGCGGTCGTCAGGATTACCTGAACGTCTGCGCCGGTTGCCATGCGCCAGGCGGCGAAGGTAAGCCGCATATTGCCGTGGCCATGCGTGGCAACACCACGCTGCGCCTGGAAGATCCGCGCAACCTGGTGCGGGTGATCGACGATGGTATCGGCGAACAGAAGTTCTCCGGGTTTGAGCACATGCAGCCGATGCCGGGATTCGTCGAGAAACTCAGCGATGAGCAACTGACCGATCTGCTGAACTACCTGCGTCAAGGTTGGGGCGGTCAGCCGGGTGACCTGGCTGTGAACGCTGTGCAGAAGTTGCGCGCCGATGCGCCGCCGCTTGAGCACAAGGCCCACTGACATGCAGCATCTCGATCTGCAAGTGGTGCGCCGGGCACTGGAGTGGTCGGTGGGCGGTCGGCGGGTGTGGCTGTGCACGGTCCTCGCCACTTACGGCTCGGCGCCTCGCGCACCGGGTTCGTTGCTTGCGGTGAACGCCGCCGGCCAGTGGATCGGTTCGCTGTCGGGAGGTTGCGTCGAAGAAGACTTCCTTGAGCGCGTCGCCGAAGGCGCGTTTGAGGAAGCCGTCAACGTCGTGCGCTACGGCGAAGGCGAAGACCCGCGCTCGCGGGTCAGCCTGCCCTGTGGCGGCGTGCTCGATGTGTTGGTGGAGAAGCTGGATTCAGATTGCGACGTTCAGGCGCATCTGCGGGAACTGGAGGCGGCGCTGTTGGGCCGACGTCGGTTGATCCGTGAAGTCGATCTGGTCAGCGGTGCGCGCAGCCTGTTCGATGATCGCGAGCAGGGTGTGCGCGTCGAGCGCGAAATCGACCGGGTTCGCCTGCGCATCGGTGCGGCCCAGCGCCTGTTGTTGGCCGGGTATTCCAGTGTGGCGCAGGCGTGTGCGGAGTTTGCGGTGGGCTTGGGATTCGAAGTGATTCTCTGCGATCCACGGGACGAAGTGCTCGAAGGTGTGGTGCTGGACAACGTGGAGATCCGTCGTCAACTGCCATCGGTGTTCATCGCCGATGGCGGCTGTCACAGCGACACGGCGGTGGTGGCGCTGACCCACGATCCGCGCATTGATGACCTGGCAATGATGGAAGCCGTGCGCACCGACGCGTTTTACATCGGTGTGATGGGCTCGATGCAAACTTCGCAAAAGCGCTTCGAGCGGTTGCGGCGTATCGGTGGGCTGGGCGATGCCGAACTGGCGCGGATTCATGCGCCGATCGGTTTGAACCTGGGCAGCAAGACACCGGCGGAGATTGCCTTGGCGGTGCTGGCTGATATCTTGCGGATTCGAAGCGGTATTCCACGGGATCGACTTTAAGATCAAAAGATCGCAGCCTTCGGCAGCCCCTACATTGATTGCGCATTTCTGTAGGAGCTGCCGAAGGCTGCGATCTTTTGTTTTAACGGTCAGTACCCGAATTTATCCCGCAACCCGTAATACCACGCACCCAGCGCCGCAAACGGTGTACGCAGCAATTGCCCGCCGGGAAACGGATAGTGCGGCAAGTCGGCAAACGCGTCGAAACGCTCGGCCTGGCCACGCAATGCTTCGGCCAGGACCTTGCCCGCCAGATGCGTGTAAGTCACGCCGTGGCCGCTGCAACCCTGGGAGTAGTAGATGTTGTCGCCCAGTCGACCGACTTGCGGCAGACGCGACAGGGTCAGCAGGAAGTTGCCGGTCCAGGCGTAGTCGATCCTCACGTCCTTGAGTTGCGGGAAAGCCTTGAGCATTTTCGGGCGGATGATCGCCTCTATGTTCGCCGGATCCCGCGCGCCATACACTACGCCACCGCCGAAAATCAGGCGTTTGTCGCCCGTCAGACGGTAGTAGTCGAGCAGGTAGTTGCAGTCTTCGACGCAGTAATCCTGAGGCAGCAGGCTTTTCGCCAGCTCGTCGCCCAAGGGCTCGGTGGTGATCACCTGAGTGCCGCAAGGCATCGACTTCGCCGCCAACTCCGGCACCAGATTGCCCAGGTACGCGTTGCCCGCCACGATGATGAATTTTGCCCGGACCTTACCCTGTGGCGTGTGCACCACCGGATTCGCGCCGCGTTCGATGCGCACCGCTGGCGACTGTTCATAGATCACACCGCCCAGCGACTCCACAGCCGCCGCTTCGCCCAGCGCCAGATTAAGCGGATGAATGTGCCCGCCGCTCATGTCGAGCATGCCGCCGACGTATTGATCGCAGGCCACCACTTCACGGATGCGCCGCTCATCCAGCAACTCGAGCTGCGTGTGACCGAAGCGTTCCCATAGACGCTTCTGCGACTCCAGGTGGCCCATCTGCTTGGCAGTGATGGCGGCGAACACGCCACCGTCCTTCAAGTCGCACTGGATATTATACTTGGCGACCCGCTCGCGAATGATCCGCCCACCCTCGAACGCCATCTGCCCCAGCAACTGCGCCTGCTTGGGGCCGACACTGCGTTCGATCACATCGATATCACGGCTGTAACTGTTGACGATCTGGCCGCCATTCCGCCCCGACGCACCGAAACCGACTTTGGCAGCTTCCAGCACGGTGACCTTAAAACCGTTCTCCAGCAGAAACAGGGCAGAGGACAGGCCGGTGTAACCGGCGCCGATTACACAGACATCAGTCTCCACGTCATCCTGCAAAGCCGGGCGCGGCGGAACCGCATTGGCCGATGCGGCGTAGTAGGACTCTGGGTAGGGGGTGTTCGCCATCCTGCAGCCTCTGTTTAATATATTTTACGAGTGCATCGATCCTACCCGAGTTAAAAAACCACCGCCAGCCACGGGAAAATCTTCTTTGCAGCGACGAAATTAAATATTTTGCATATTCATAGGGTTAGCTCGAAAAAAGGTGTTGACACCCCTCCGGAATTCCGTAGAATGCCGCCTCACAGCAGGCACGTAGCTCAGTTGGTTAGAGCACCACCTTGACATGGTGGGGGTCGTTGGTTCGAGTCCAATCGCGCCTACCAAACAAAATCCGCTCTGCTGGGCGGTCTAGAGGGGTCACCGGAAACGGTGACCCCTTTTTGCTTTCTGCCTTTGGGCAAACTTTGGGAATATTTTGGGCAAACGACCACCGCGTTACACCTTCAGGTCGGCTTTCACCTTCATATAAACCACCGCGTCTTCACCGTGCCCTGCCTGGTAGTGCTCGGTCATCTTCACGTCAGCGTGCCCCATCAAGCCTTGGATATATTCCTGCTCGAAGCCCTGCTGCTCGTACAGCCAGGCGCCGAGAGCGCGGATCTCGTGAAAGGTGGGGCGCTCGCCGGCCGGTATGTTGTCGTAGGCGTGTGAATCGTCCCGCGCCTGGGCGAATGACTTGGTCAGGTAATCCGCTGTCACCGCATTCCAGTGAAGCTTGGCGTCGAGTTGGCTCCGCTTGCGCGCCTTCGGCGAGTAGTGGATCAGGTACGGGCAGACGACCGGCGACTTCATGCACTCCAGCACCACCTCCCGCAACGCCTGTCCCATGACGATCTCAAGGTGCACGGGCTTTCCGTAGTTCTGCGTCTTCCCGGGCGATACCCTGATGGTGTTCTGCTCGAGGTCAACGGCCGATTTCGGCCACACCACGATATCCTCCCGCCGCTGAAGACTCAGCAACCCCAGCCGAATGGCGCGTTTCAGCCAGATCGGCGTTCCCACGTATTCCAGAATCGTGTTCAGCCCCTCAACGGTATGGCGCTGGCGCTTCTTCTCGGCCTCCTTTTTGACCAGGGTCAGCTCGGCGGAGTTGCGCTCGCACAGGCCCTTGGCCACCGCGAATGTGAACACCTGGACCAGCAGCCCACGGTGCTTCGTGTAGGCGTTGTTCTCGAAACCATCCAGATACTCCGCGACAGTCAGCACATCCAGTTGCCCCATCATCAAATCGCCCAGGTCCTCGCGGTACCGGGATAACTTGAATTTGATTTCCTTCAGAGTGCTCGCGGCGTAGGTCTTGGTGGTCAGCCATTCTTTTTCGAAGCGCTCCAGGCAGCCGCTGAACTTCGGCGCGGCGTCACCGGTGATCATCGCCAGCAACGAGCCGTCGTCGGCCAGCAGCGGGAGCAACTTGGCGTTGGCGGCGTTCGCCAGTTTGATGGCCTCGGCCATTGGCTTATTGATGCTGGTCTTCTTGCCTGTGATCGGGTTTTTGTACTGCCAGTATTTCCCGTTCGGGTACAGATTCGCTGGCAGGTCCCGGTTCTTCACTGTCCTGGCGCGCGGGGGAGCCATCAACCCACCTCCAACATCTTGGCGAGCAACGGATCGTTCGATCCAATCACGGCCGCCTGTAGGTCCACGAAGTACATCCCGCCCTTTACCTCTCCAATCACTTCGCCTTCCTCAATCCATTTTTTCAACTGCTGCACACTCGGCTTGCCGCCGGCGTAACGCAACTTCCTGTACTCGCTCACCTCCATCAGGCGCGGGAGCTTTACCGTAATCTGGGCAATGACTTTTGCCATGATGATGCTCCATGCCGCGCGTGGCGGCAGAAGGTGGTTAGGGTTTGTTCGTGCCGACCATGGCCATGCCTTTGGCGAGAAGGTCGGGCAGAGATACGGTCAGATAGATGCGGGGCTTGCCGATCAGCTTCGTGGCGGTGAGGGCGATTTCAATTTCGCCTGTCTTCGAAAAGTCCACGACCTCGAGCAGAACAGCTTCGTCGGCGATGCAGTCCTCGCTTTCAACGCGAAAGGCCATCAGCCGTGCAACGATTAATTCGGCCATAGGGATTCCTCGCCCGCCGTTCACCGGCAGGCTGGTAGGTAAGTTGTGATGATCAGATGAAAGGCGACATGCAAAGCGGATAAGGTCAGCTAACGTTTAATCGTTCGCCTCACCAGTTGCTGCTCAATCAGCTCGTCCCTGAAGCGATTGGTGAGGCGGGCACTATCGCCACGGCCCCTTGTAGATGAGCCAGAGCATGTAGAGCGGGGCTGCGATCATGGCGCCACCTTCGATGCTTCAGGAAAGGATGCCTCTGCCTCGGTGCGGAACTTGATGTCCGCTCCAGCTCCATGGCGGCCCTCGGTCCAGGTAATCCGTTTACCGCAGTAGCATCCTGTTCGTTGGGGCAGGTCGAAGTTCTGCCGGAACTCCATCGTTATTCCGGTCATGCCGTGCTCGCGCGCTAAGGCGACTACGGCCTGCGCAAACTCAACATCGTGATCAGTAATTGCGCTCATGCGGCCACCGCTGCGACAGAGAGGATGATGGGGCCCCAGATGCAGGCGCTTACCGCCATTGCTTTCAGGATCATCAGCACTCGCTCCAGTTCATGGCTTGGATGTATTCGCATGGAATCACCAGCCTGTCGGTTGGCACCGTGCTTTCGGTCTTGGCGTCGCCGAAATATGCAATGGCAGCCTGGGCGCGCTCGAGCGATAGTTGGGCATGGCGCATCTGCCAGGACTTGCGGTGTTTGAACGATCGCAGCGCCAAAGCCTTATCGGTGTAGGCGAATCGCCGACCGTGCTCGCCTCCATCCTTCAGGACCCGCTTGCGGTACTTCTTCAGCAGGTATTCACGCTGCGAACCGCCGAAGAGGTTGTTGTCGAATTCATCCACGATGTACCAGCACTGCTCGGTTTCACCGATAACCACGTACTTTCTGCAAATGACTTCCAGGCCTTTTGGGTCCAGTTCGTCGACGTAGCGATAATGGTCCGGGCCGAGCTTTTTCTTTTCCATGGGCGCACTCGTCCTTGCCGCTATAGCGGCTGACTTTGAAGGGGGAGGGAATGGGTGGTAACGAATTAAGTAAAAGTCTAAATGCTCTTTTGGATCCAATTTGCTAGGATCTGATCACCCGCCTGACTCTGGCTCTTTACCAAGCACGGAATGCTAGGCCAGAGTTGGGTGGGTGCTTGTCGGCGCTGGATGCTGGAGAGGCGCCTTGATAGATAGGCCGGCTACAGCCTCGCTGTAGATGAGTTTGGTTTGATCCCACGAGATCATGTGCTGCTGCCCATATTTTCCCTCGCCGTCGCAGACCTCACACCCTTCCAAAGGCTCTTCAAGTTCACGGCATTCAGGGCATTCGGTCGTGACTCCCAGCTTAAACTCACCAAGAAGCAGAGCCTTGGCGCCGTTCTCAGCGGTCAGCCTCGTGGGCATGAGGCAGTAGCCGGCGGGTACGGTCAGCTCATCAATCCGCTGATCCGCTGCGTTCAGGCGCAGCTGCAATGCTTGCTCACGGCGTTCGGCGGCGAGGCATCTCTCAGCAGCATCCAGAAAAAGGCGGGTCGCCTTGTCGTAGTCTTCAGCGAGGACCACGACGGGTTGAAAAACCGCCTTGCTCTCACCCTCTACGCCAGGGATGAAGCCCTTTAATTTCCAACGCATCACTTCGCTCATTCTGTGATCCCCAGTATCCGCCTCGCCCGCCGGGCCGAGGTAAGTAATTTTTGGCTCTCTCACTTTGAACCCCCTCAATTGTCCGTACCCGTGTAGGTGCGCCAAGGGACCTTGACGCCGTTGACCAGAAAGCCCCAGTCACCGCGCCACTTGCTGGTGATGAAGAGGGTGATGACGCCGCCGGGGGATACCTGGTCGATGCGGTGGTATTCGCCGTGGTTGAGGCGCGCGGTGTCGCCGGTGGTTCGCTTGTATTCCAGATCGGTGTGGCCACCGAGTGACCAGAAGTGGCGACGCTGCTCCGTGTACCAGCCGCGCAGGATGATCGTCCGGGCATTCCACGGGTGGTCATGCAGATCCCGGTCTTCATCCGGCCGCATGATGTGGTGGATGCGGAACGACCACGGGCACCACCAGAGCGCCGGCTTGTGCGTGGTACGGGAGTAGGGGTTGAACAGCCACCAGCGGCCCATGTACATCTCGGAGCCGTCGGCGGACATGATGTGCAGGTAGGGGGTGCGCTGGGCGCGGGCGATGAGCCAGTCGGCAACCGCCGGGCGGGCGAGCAGCTTGGCGGCCAGGCGCCAGAAGAGGTTGATCATGCTGCCTCCATTAGCGCTTCGATAATGCGTTGCCCTGCCAGCGGCGGTACTGCGTTTCCAGCCATATGCACCGTCAGGCGGTGATTTTCAGGTCGCTTGGTGCTAGCAGGAAATGACATGGCCAGTAGATTTTCGTTGGCGGTGAGCATCCGCATTTTGTTACCGTTGACAATGGCCCAGCGGTCCCGCGTTGTGATGGTGCCGATTGGCCTGGTTAGGGCGCGGCCGCTACGGGTGTTGCCGTAGTAACTGAACAAAAATTGATCGCCATATGCGGCTCGACCAGCCTTCACGCGTTCAAGCGTTGCGGCAGCACGGCCGGGTCGCTCGATATCGGCCCATCGACCAGCATCAATATCGATGAACGAGCTCGCAGGTGTGTGTCGCTCGACTCTTAGGTCGAGCTTCAGGGGCGCGGCGCTTCGAGTGCAAACCAGAAACATCCGAACCCTGTTTTGAGGGACGCCCAAGTCTGCACAGTCGACGATGTGCGGAGCGATCTGATAGCCAAGAGATCGCATCGCCGATTCCCACGCCGGATATAACGCCCAATCCATGAACTCGGGTACGTTCTCGACAATTGCGGCTTCCGGCCGATGAAACTCCAGAGCCGATACGACAGCCCAAGCCGTGGACCTGCTGGAGTCGTGCTGCGGGTTGCCCGAAGATTTGCCGCGGGCCTTCGAGTGGCCTTGGCAGCATGGTGAGGCAAGCAGGATGTCGTGGCTCGGTACGCTGGCCCAATCAGCTTGGTGCAGGTCTTGGCAGATATGCTGGGTGCTCGGATGATTGGCGCTGTGCCACTCAACCGCGGCCGGCCAGTGGTTGGCCGCCCAAAGCACATCTACACCCGCGTCGCGCGCACCGGTACTCCATCCGCCGAGTCCGGCGAACAAATCAATTGCTGTTGTCATAATGGATACTCGCCGGCGATTACCGGCCGCTGGATGATGATCAGGCTGCGTGAGCTGGAGACGGGTGCCAGTCGGCGAAACCGACCTTTGGCGCGCCTGTTTTGGTATTTATGATCGGCTTGCTCTTGGCGTCGACCAGCATTGCCTTCGTTCGGATCTTCAGGTCGCGGCAAACAATGCTTGCCCTGGCCATCTCCATGAACTGCTGGGCGTACTGGGGAGCATCAAACATTGGCGAGAGGCGCACGCATTTCTTGCTGGCCATGATCCTTGCGACCTCGGCCGCAACCGCCTCTTCCCATTCAGCGATGGTTCGCTCCACCAGCTTGCCACCTTCCATTTTGTGGGTGCTGGTAGTTTCCTTGGCCTCTTCGCGAGCCCAGTTTTCACTCATTCCGAATACGGCAAAGGTGCTCATGGCTCACTCCAGGCGATCGAGAGCTTTTTGAAGAAGCTCGGTTACTGAAAATTGTTTTTCTTCTGGGTTCATCGCACGCCGTATGAATTCGCAGGCGTCGGACATGTAGGTGCGAAGCAGGTTCGCCTCGTCCTCGGCGTCATCCGCTTGGCTTTCGAGCATGCGAATGTCTTCTCGAAGATCTTCCAGGCCGGCGTTCGGGTCTATGTCGCCCGCGGCAATTCGGCGCGCCAGCTCGTCGGCGGCACCAGGTTCCAGAGAGGCGTAATGGAAAAGCTCATCTTCCTTTAATGCGTTCGCGGGGATTCCCATGGTGATCTCCAGGCAGACGCCCGCCTCGCCGGCTGGCGTGATTTATTAAGGTGGGGTATTTTTCGGCCCGATATGAGGAGGGATCGGGGAGACTCGCGATGATTTTGAACTGTCCGAAGTGCGAAAAACCTCTGGTTATTGAACGGCCGGAGGCGCTAGAGCGTGATCGCCAACTTGCGGGATGCAAATGTGCCGCGTGCGGCGTAGTGCTTAACGATGAGGAAATCGCCGAAGCCATCAAGAGTGCGCTGGACGTGCTCTTCGGAAACTCGCTTTAGGCTCAGTGGGTGGGCGCGGTCCTTACCGGCTGGCGTGATTCGTTGAAGTGGGGTATTTGTGTTGAGGTCGGCAGATCGCCAGCACTCAAATAGGGAAGGTGTACTACATGCTTAACGATTCGCAGGATGCATTCAACAGCATCATTGAGGTCGCTCAGTTGAAGGCTAACAAAGAGTTTTCTCGGGATAATCCGGTCGTTGCCGTGTACGAATCTCTCGGCGAATACGTGAAAGCCTTTGAGGCTGACATGGATGAAGAGCACGAAATTGGTGCCAGGCTAGTAAATTTCGGCAGCGCCATTCAGATACGCGTACAGCGCATCGGTTACACCGCCCCATCCTTGATTACATTCAGCGGTACTACTGAAGTAGGCGATAAAGTTCAACTTATCCAACACATTTCTCAGCTCAGCTTTTTGCTGATCTCGCTTAAGAAGATCGGCGTCAAGCCCTACAGAATTGGCTTTCAATGGGATGATGAGTCTAAGGTAGAGTGAGTCGCAAAAGGTAGTTCTCCCTCCGTGGCGTCACGCCAAACCGTCACGGAGTACAAATATGCTCTTTCAGCGTTTCGTCAGACATTCGATCCGCAGCCCAGATGAGCCGAGACACGACGTCCTGCTCTTCAGTGATTGATAACCGTGACATGAGGCTCTTCAGTCGGGTGTCATCGTTGTGGTACAGATCCAGCGATATGCGGCGGGATAGGAGGTGAGCGAGGCGCTCGGTTTCGGACTGCTTGTCCCGATCCCGCTTCTCCTGTTGGCGTTGCGCAGGCGATTTGGCCATGATCAACCTCTTCAATTCCGTGGGCCGGTATATCCAGCCATGTCTGTCGTCTGCGCTGGCGCACCTGGTTGTTGATGCGTTTCACGGTGGCCCCGGGAACTTGATGTTGTTCTCGCGGGCGATGAGCCTGGCGCGCTTGGTTTCCATGCCCATGACTTTGGCCGCTTCGATGACGGTGTGCCCGGCGTCGGCCAGTTCCTTGAGGCGCGGCGCCTGCTTGTTCCGCTCGATGCGTAGCTTGTTGCTGTGGGAGGTGCCGAACATGGCTTCCTTCTCGCCGGTGACGCCGGAGGGGATTTGCTGGACCGCCCGGCCAGCGCCGAAGAACTTGTCCAGCTTCCGGTTCAAGTCATTGATGAGCGAGTCGCGTGGGTTGGGCATTGGTACGCCGATCATTTCAGTTCACCTGACAGTGAGAGCTTGATGCCGTCGGCGCGCGCTTCCAGTACCTGGGCGAAGTTGATGGCGTCTTTCCACGTCCAACGGAAGCCCTTCACCTTGCCGGTGGAGCGCTCGACGATGTGGAAGGCGTTGCCCTTCGATTGAACCTGATAGCGAATCTCGGGCACGGGCTGATCCTTGCCGATCATGGCGTAGAGCTCAGTGGTGGCGATGCTTGCGCGCACACGGAGGGCGGCAAGTCCGGCATTGCGTTGTTGCATTGATGGGTGCATGGCTGATCCCTCGGTGTGGGTTGCGTGTATTCGTCAGCACTCGGTCCGCCTGCTGGTTGCCGTTGGGCGCAGGCGAGAGTGCTGACGGATAAAGGCGGGGCAAAAGAAAGGCCCGTTGGACGTTCGGGCCTTTCACAGATGCAGTGATCATTTGGCTATGGTCTATTTCATGATGGTCATCCTCTGATGTGCGCCGTTGGCATCTTGGCGGGCGCTCGCCGATCTCTGGTGTTGCCTGCGGGGGGCCGCATTGCGCGGTGCAGAATCATCCGCATCGGAGAGTGATCGAAACACCATGGCGCTACCCATGCTTGTTTCCCGCCGCGTTTCTGGTATTGGCCGGCAGATCCGGCTCAGGAGATTTACGGGGCTTTGCGATCCTAGCGCTGCAGCCCGCTTGGGCACGCTTCGATCACTCTCCGATGCGGCCTGGTGCTGGGGAGTACCAGGTGCTAGGGCAGTTTTCGTCAGGCTGACGTGGCGCTGGTTGTTCAGTCGTAAGGCAATTCAACGGCTTCGCTACCGCTCTCCATTACGCCGAGCGCAGCCTGGTCAAATGCGAGATGGATCGATGTGGCGCCTTGCTCGTCGTCCCGTTCAAGTTCTCCCACGAGTTCCTTGAGGAACTGCGCCCGGTCGAGAATCTTGCAGGGTTCGCCGTCTTCGTTCTTGGCTGGCCAAGTGTCTGCCATCTCCGTGATGTTGCAGAGGTAGTCGACACCGATTCGGATCACCAGATGATCGCCTTCAATGCCGATGGATAGTGCTTCTTGAGCGGGTTCTACGTTCATGGTTGATCCTCGGTTGTCATCCCGCTGCACCCTGTCGCCAAGGTGCAGAAGTGATGCTGTCCGTTACCCGCGAGTGCGGTCTTTCAGGATGCGAACGCGGTCTTCGTCGAACCACTCGGGTTGAAGCAGCACGTTGTTTTTCTGCGCGCAAGGTGGCTGCAGGCGGTATTGATCTGGCCCATTAAGCTGCTGGGCACGCGCGGTGATGACGCCGTAAAAGCCGGTAATCGTGTCCTCCGCTTTCTGTCCGAGCTCGATCATGATTTTTCCTTTAGGTGAGTTAGGCGGCGCGCTCCAGCGTTTCGGCGCGGCGAGTGATACGTATCTGGGCGATCCGAACTGACGGCGGCCGGCGGTCGCGGCGGGCGGGCTCAACTGACTGGATGTTGCTGACGGCGTTCATGGTCATCAGCGTGGCCAGGACGAAGCACATCGGGGAGATGATCTGGCGGCGCATGGCTTCGGCTACCAGAGCTGCGCGGCGGGTGACGCCGAGCTTGAACATTGCGTTGGTGAGGCGCTTCGCCACGGTGGCAGGGGATATGCCTGCTTCCCGGGCGATCTCCTTGGCGGTCAGGCCAAGAGCTACCCACAGAAGGAACTGAAGTTCTCGCGGTGCAAGACCGCGACCCAGGTGACCCTTCCATGCGCCATTTACGATTTCTGATTCCATCGCGTTGACTCCCGGTTGTTTTCCCAATGCACCCGGGTAACCAGGTGCATCAGTGAAACTTTCCGCAGTGACCCGCTACTGGCGTCGGTCACTGGCTCTTGCTCAAGTTGTTGCTCCGACCGCGACTCAGTCCGCCGGATAACTGTTTGCGGTGCTTTACGCTGCACACCCGGGTCAGTTGCCAACCCTCTGAACCGTTGAGGCCGGTTCATCGCTGCCTTCCATCTGGCCGGTTGTTATCCGGCGATGGAGTTAAATTAACCGGCGGTTTATATATCGTCAATACCGGCGGTTAATTTATTTTTTGTGACTGTAGGTTATGCTCGAGTAAAATACTGTATGCATGTACAGCAACTAGGAGGCCGCGATGAGTAAACCGAACAAAAATAATCAGTCCACGAAGAATGTTGTCAGCGGAATAGAGCGCTTGGGGTTGCGTGTCTCTGAAATGATCAACCATCCAGTGGCACAGATTCAGCGCTGGGTAACGATTCACCGCCTTGACACCGATGGCGATCGGGAATGGGAAGAGGTGATGGGTTTGCTATCCGAGACAGACGGCATAGACATGACGTTCAACGACGATGAGTCGGTGACGCTGAGGTGGGAAACGAGCACGGTTGAGGATCGGCTGGTTGAGGGTTACGAGCCAGTCGAAGAGTCTGCACCTTTCTGATAGGCGCAAAAAAGCCCGCAATGCG
This sequence comes from Pseudomonas sp. SDO5591_S426, assembly GCF_054070755.1. NCBI lineage: Bacteria > Pseudomonadati > Pseudomonadota > Gammaproteobacteria > Pseudomonadales > Pseudomonadaceae > Pseudomonas > Pseudomonas sp. SDO5591_S426. The sequence continues at coordinate 22,855 of NZ_JBSVXD010000027.1, forward strand.
GGCTTTTGAGGGTGGACAGTGAGCAGTGAATCTAGGCAAATCGTGCTTACTTTTTCTTGCTCTCGGCTTGAGTACGCTTGAGCGCATCAATTTCGGTGCTCATCTCCGCCTGTTTTTTTGCTGAATCGCTGCCTATTGTGAATCCCGACAGAACGTTGGAAGCGATGGATGAGTTGAATTGCGTTACGCCCAGCCACACAGCTAGTGCTGTCGCTAAAACGGTGCCAATCACCCACATTCCCCAGCTTTTAGAGGAAGACCTCAGTTCGGCCATTTCGCTGGAAACGTTCGCAAGCTTGTCGTTGATAGCCTGAAACTTTTCAGAAAGGGCTCCATCCCGTTCTTTCTGGGCATTCAGAAACCCATCGAATCGATCATCCAAGGATTTATCCCGGGTCACCTGCTCGTGGCGGAACGATTCATGCCGAAGGTCTAGCTCTCTCCGAATTTGTTCGTCACGCAATGCGAGCTCAGTTCGGTAGGAGTTCAATTCCTTTCTGTTTTTTTTGCCGGCCTGTTTGACATGCTTCTCAAAGCGCTTCTCTAGCTTCTCGAGAACATCACTCAGCTGGTCTTCAGTGATATTGGTCATGCTAAGAGTATCGTTGGATTTAGGAGCTTTAGCTAGAGAGATCACTTCCAGCAAAGCCGATCGCAGGTCGTTGCTCGAGTCACGAATTTCACGAAGTGATGAAGAAAGATCTGATGTGGCTGGTTCGTCTTCGCCCGGTGGGGATTCAGTTTCACCAGGGGTAATCTTTGGTACATAGTCGTCTTTGACGACCGATAATTGCACCGGCGGCATTCTCATGCATCCTTGTGAATGTTGACCCAGTCCCAGATCGCTTGGTTGGCGTAACCGTAATAGCCCGTCAAGGGCTGGACGATACCGGTGCCCTGGTTCGCGTCTTTATCCATTCCAAGCTTTTTACCTAACTCAGACGCTGTGCCGGCAAAGCTTACGAGAAATCCCCCCTCGGTGAAAAGATCAGAAAATACAGGTAGCTCTGCCTCATGGGCAGCTTTGACTAGCGCATCTTTCCGTTTGGTAGGGACCACCAGGTAGACGGTCATAAAATCTCCTTAGCCATTAATGTAGTGCGAAGCTGCCGCGAAGCAGGTTCCGCAGAATTCGTAACTACTGTAGACGGTGACTATCAACATTGATCACATAATGGAGATCGTAAATTACATTTCAATCCCTAAGTTGGACATTTGACGTTCTCATAAAATTCAAGAACTAGACCAAATGAGCATTCCAGACCAGCAGCACCCGTGCCTGAATGAAAGTCTCATCGGCCCTGATCGTCTGCGGCTGATGCCTGTCGTTATCGGAAATCATCTTGATCTGATCATCGCCCAGCCACTGGAGGCGCTTGATGTACAGGTGCCCCTCCCAAGAAAACATGTAGATCCCATCGCCCGTAAATTCACGAACGCTCACGTCAACCAAGAGGGGATCACGGTGCTTAATCGTCGGAGCCATCGACTGGCCCCAGCCCGTCACCATCTTCAGGTGAAAGTGCTCTTTGAACTCGACGCCCATCTCGCGCAAATGCTGGGGGCTGACTCGCACGTCCTGAAACATCTCGGGATAGTCGTGAGGAATCTGCCCGCCACCCATCGCGGCGCGGACGTCGTAATGCGCGATCCACACCTCATCACCCATTACACCGGGCCGGTAGTAGTCGATCTCAATGGCGCCGCCTTCCTCCGCCTCAGCAACTGCCAGTAGCCGCCTGCGGGCATCCTCATTCAGTCCTTTACCCTGATGGGCAAGCATGTTTCGGACGATGTCAGCTGCCGAACTTCCAAAACCTACAGCCATCTCTGGGGCGCTGGTCATACGATTAATTTCCTTGGCCAGTCGCTTGCTGAATTTTTCGACCGGCACACCCAGTTGCTGAGATAGCACCGAGGCGAATTTCGCATTTAGTGGATTCGTGCCATTCAGATACATCGCGACCGCGGCCGATGAAATGTCAGCAGCCGCAGCAAGGCTTGCCTGGGTTATCCCAAGAGCATTTTTCTTCGATACGTACAGAGCTTTAGCGGCATCGCACTCAGCCTTTAGCTCCGGAGACAGCTCTTTCTTTTTCGTCATTCGCAGAATTTAACCGTTGGTTAACTTAATTGCGTCAACCGGCGGTATTGCTTGGAAGCTAACCGCCGGTTAATATCTCGACCACACATCATGGTTCTTAGGCCAAGAAATGAAGAAGACGCCATTGCCTGAATTGGTAGAGAGGATTGGCCAGACCGCCGTCGCAAAGGCGCTTGGGGTCAGCTCGCCAGCGATCTCGAAAGCGCTTCGCAATGAACGAGATATCCAAGTCATTGAGCACGACGATGGCACTTATACCGCTGAAGAAATACGGCCCTTCCCCTCGCAGAACACCGCCGCGTAATGAGTGCTGTCTGCGAGATGGATTATCCAGGGCCATCAACCATAAAAGCAGAACACCGGATTAGCTGTGAATTTAACCAGTACTTGAGAGGTGAGCGATGGGCCAGCAGAGCGAAGGGAAGGTAGTGGTCGGTGGTATCGATGTGCAAGACACCTGCGTGTTGCTTTTGACGCCGGTTTCTTTGGGGGAAAAGGCAACAAATGAGGCGATGGCCGAGAGGCTGAGCAAAGAAGCTCGGTCTCTATGGGACCGAGCTGAACAGCTTCGAGGGATTCACAAAATCTCGGTTCTGCTTGAGGTTGATTCCGATGATCAGGTGTCCGCCACGGTGAGAGTCGGTGGGCAGATTCACTCGATATATGCGCCGAAAGATGCTGAGGCTGCCTGCCAGCTCACCTACCACGTCATTCAGGGTTTTGAACCACCACGTCGCCTTCCGCCGTTCGGTACACGTGTGGATCAAACACCGCCTGGACTCGAAAGGGCTCCCGACACGTCACATCAAAATCAATGAACTCAAGACCCGAGAAGCTTACTTCCGTGCCTTCGGGGAGCGCTTGCAACTTAGCCAGCAAAAATTCGCGTGTAACAACTGGAATTCGCTTGTTTGTCATGTCCGGCCTCCTAGGCCTTTTCGTTGGGAAGCAAAAAGCTACCACGGATGCGCCGGACACCTACACCGCCTGAATTGCAGGCACAAAAAAACCGACGTACGAGGTCGGCTTTTTCAACAGCGGCAAAACTTTGTGGAGATGATTATGCATAACCAGATCACCCCCGGCAATACCCACCATGTCGCGACACTTTTGGGTAGTTCGCATAGCGTGTCGTGTCACACCATGTCGTCGCGCGAAATCGCCGAACTCACCGGCAGTACGCATGACAACGTTCTGAAAACCATCCGCGCCTACGTTGCGAGGGGTGTCGTTTCTTCAAACGACACCCCCTATGTGCATCCGCAGAACGGGCAGGTCTATCAGGAATTTCTGCTGTCTCAGCGTGACACTCTGGTGGTCGTCTCTGGGTACAGCGTCGAGTTGCGTGCACGGATCATTGATCGCTGGCAGGAGCTGGAAGCGCAGGTCGGTCAGTTCCAAATCCCGGCAACTTACGCCGAGGCATTGCAGGCCGCCGCCGATCAAGCCAAGGACAATCAATCTCTACGTCTAGTCATCCTCGACCAGGCGCCGAAAGTTGCTGCAATCAAGCGCCTAGCTGCGGCTGGTGGCGCGATCTGTATCACCGACGCGGCCAAGCATCTGCAGGTCCAGCCTTCGAAACTCTTCGCATGGATGGAGCAGCATCGCTGGATTTTCCGTCGCCAAGGTTCTGGCCGTTGGACCGCATACCAGCCGCGCATTACCGCCGGCCACATGATCCACAAAGTCACTTCCCTGAAGGCTGATCCTGAAACCGGCGCCGAGCGCGCAGCCTTCGATCCATTGGTCACGCCGAAAGGCCTTGCCCGTTTGGCTGAAATCAATATCGGAGCCTCGCTGTGAGTGTCCAAGCAATGTCCTGGGCGCTCTCTCTGCCCACCGAATCTCTGAAGGACTCCAGCGCGCGTCACGTGCTGTTGTGCCTGGCCAACTATGCCGGCTCGAATGGAGCTGGCGCCTTTCCGTCTGCCTCGACCCTTGCTCAGGACACCGGCCTTTCCGAGCGCACCGTGCGTTACAAGCTGGATGATCTGGAGAAGGTAGGGCTGATCCAAAAGGGCAATCAAGCCATCGCCGCTGTGCACATTGACCGCCATGACCGCCGTCCAGTGGTTTACGACCTTCAACTATCGCGGGGTGCAAATCCTGCACCCCGTACAAAACGAGGTGCAGATGACGCAACGGGGTGCAACTCACAACAGAACGGGGTGCAGCCTGGAACAGAACGGGGTGCAGCGGCTGCACCCAATACATCAATTAACCATCAAGGAACCGAAGAGCAGCAGCAGCGCGTGATTGCCGATGTGGTTGTCGAGCAGGATCAGGCCGCCATCGAGGAACTGGATCACCGTCAACGCTTCGCCATGTTCGCCGAGTGGGAACTTCCTGAGGTGTACATGACCACCCAGCTCAAGATCGCCGGACTCCCGACTGACTCGATCACTGACGAACTGCTCGCTGGCTTCAAGGGCTTCTTCGTAGCCAAGTCTTCGATGGTAGATACCGCTGCTGGCTGGTGTTTCCGATTGGCCAACTGGATCAAACGCGACCGCGTGAAGGCTGCTGGATCTGCATCAACCGTCGACTCGGACGAGTTCGATGACGACGACACCCAGTGGATGAAAGGAGCTTCGAAATGAGATCGGTCTCCAGCGTTGCTGCCCGGGCGATGACACAGGTACACCACGGCGAGTTCGTCGAGGCGAAAAGTGAAGTTGCGGTCAAGGTCCAGCAGGACCAAGAGCGTGAAACGGGCAAAGTTATCAACCAACTGTTTCGCCAGTTGCGGTCTATCCGCACCGCATGGCGCCAAGCATGGCCGGACAAGAAGTCCTACATGGAGTCGAAAGCCACGTGGTTGAAGGCGTTCATCGAAAACGGGATATGCACCCAGGAGCAAATCGATATTGGCCTGATCCGGTGCCGTGCCGAACCTTCCGACTTCATCCCAAGTGTGGGCAAGTTCATCCAAGGCTGCGTGCCTGCGCCAGAGATGCTCAATCCGCCCCTGCCGCGTGTGGAAGCAGCCTACAAACAAGCACTGCGCAACTGCCACCCGACTATGCACGGCGTTGCAAAGTGGTATCACCCGGCCGTTTACCACGCCACGGCCGCTGCTGGGTTCAACAGCCTGCCGCTGCTCAGTCGTGAGCTGGGCCTGATCAGCTTCGAGAAACGTTACCTGGAACAGGTCCGCAAAGTCTGGATGGGTGAGAACTTGGGCCCGGTACCCGTTGCCGAGCTCGCCGCGCCCTCGACGCGCACGCCAGAAGTTGGCAATCAGGCGCTGGCCGAGTTGAGGGCCATGCGTTCGCGAGGTGGCGCCCGTGCCTAATCCTCATCTCGTGACCACGGATCCGGCTGATTACCGTTTCGCCGTGCACTGCTGCAGCTACAAGTGGGAGCTCACCGACAAGCCAGACCGTGCCGTGGCGTTGTTCGAGCATTCGTCGGCGGCCTTGAAGTTCGGCCAGGTGATGTGGCCGTCCACCTACGAAGTAATCGATCGCACCACGGGGGAACGGGTATGCGCGTGACCTCGAAGAAACTCCGCGCCTCGGCCAACGGCCAGGACTGCACCGTCCGCCTGCCAAGCATCTGCAACTTCAATCCGGCCACCACCGTGCTTGCGCATCTGCCGTGTGGGCAGAAGGGCATGGGCATGAAGGGCTTCGACACCGTGGCGGTTTACGCATGCAGTGCCTGCCATGACGTCATCGATGGCCGCGCCGCCGGCGACGTGGATTGGTCGGACATGCCGCGCGCGATCGCTGAAACACATGAGGCCCTGATCGGGGCCGGAATCCTGACCGTAAAGGGGGCTGCATGAACGACATTCTGATCCACCTGTGGTTTTCCTTCCTGCTGATCACTTTCGGTGGTTGCGTCGAGGGCATTCGCCGCCTGTGTCGCCGGGAGCGCATCACACGGGGGGAGCGCAATTGAAGGCCTTGACCATAAAACCTTTCGCGCTGAAGCCGGTGCGCAAGAAGATCATCGACCGCGAAGGCCAGGAGCAGGCCGCGCTGCTGACCGAGTTGCGCATCCGCATGCCTGAAGTCGCCGACCTGATCTTTCACGTCCCGAATGGCGGGCATCGGGTGAAGGCGGTTGCTGCGAAGTTGAAGGCCCAGGGCGTGAAGGCCGGAATTCCCGATCTGGTCCTGCCAATGGCTCGCGGCGGGTTCTTCGGCCTGTACATCGAATTCAAGGCCACGCCGCCGAACGACGCCGCGATCTCTGACAGTCAGCACGAGCGCATTCGCAAGCTCAATGCCCATGGCTATCTGGCGGTAGTGTGCCGAGGACACTTCGACACGATGGAGCAGATCCGCGCCTACCTGCGTCTCGCGCCGACCGTGGTGGCTGCATGAGCCATCAATTCAATTCGGGCGATCTGGCTCTGACACTCACCTCGGGCTTTGGATTCGCCGCGATGACCACGGTGAAGCTCGATGTTTTCCTGCGCAAGGGGCAGACCGCTCAAGAACCAGATGGTCGCTTGTTCACTCCAAAATTCGATGGCTGGGTGGTTTATCGCGATGACGTGGATGGCTCGGGATTCTTTCGTCCTGAGCACCTGATGCCACTCCGCGGTGACTTCGCTCCTACGGAGCAAAAGTCCAAGGCGGTGTGGATATGACCACCGCTGCCGTGAAGATCACCGATACCGAAATCAAGCGGCAGGCCACCGGCGATGTGCGGGACCTGCGCGACGTCGAGAACCGCGGGCTTTACCTGCGATTCACCCGCGACCGCGCTCGGGCGTCGTGGTACCTGGTGCTGAAGGGGAAGTGGAACCTCGTGGGCAACTTCCCTGACCTCAACACCAAGCAGGTGGTCGCGGCCTTGCCGGGTATTCGCCTGCGCCTGGACGCGGGTGAGGGCTCCAACCTGTCGAAGTGGGTGCTGACCGTTGAGCTGCTCGACTGGTACGCCGACCGGATGGCCCGGGACCGCAGCCTGTCGAGCAAGCGCAAGAAGACTGGCGCCTCGCTGATCAAGTGCCACCTGAAGCCGCTGTTGGGCGACGTGCCGCTGGCATCCATCAACAAGGCCACGCTCGACGACAAATTCATGTGGCCGGCGCAGGAATCCATCGGCATCGATTACGTGCGCTCGGCGTTCCAGTTGCTGGCCCTGGCCTTCCGCCAGGCCTTCAAGCTGCGATTGATCGCGGTCAATCCGATGAAGGACGTCAAATTCAGTGACTTCTCAAAGGCCAAGGTCGGTGTGAAGCCGTCCCGGCTGCGCGTCACCCAGTTGCAGGACCTGATCGCCCTGTTGCTGGCGGCCAAGGCCAGCGCGCCGGCGGATGCCATGCTCGCCTTGATGATGCTCTGCCACGGCACCCGGATCGGTGAATCCCGGCAGGCACAGTGGTCACACATCAGCTTGGCCGAGCGCGAGTGGTTCATCCCGGCCGCGAACACCAAGACCGGCGTCGAGCATCACCTGCCACTGACCGACCAGGCACGCCAACTGCTGATCAATTACCGCGACCACCAGTGGGCGAACGGCTACGACGGGCAGTACCTGTTCCCGGCACGCAACGGCAAGGCGCTGAGCGAAGGCCAGGCCAGTGCCGTGTTCACCCGATTGGGGCAGGGCGAGTGGACCAGTCACGACCTGCGCAAGGTGGCCCGTACCGGCTGGGCAGATATCGGCATCGACCACCTGATCGGTGAGCTGCTGATTAACCACGCCATGGGCCACAACGTGAAGGTGTACATCCAGTCCGACGTGATGAGTCGCAAGCGCGATGCTCTGGAGAAGTGGCATGCGCATCTAGACCAGCGTGGCTTTGCCCTGATTCACGGATTGACCGGCTTTAGAACGGGAGATTCTGGTATTGCTCTGGAAGCCACGGAACACAAGGCCTGCGAGGCCTTTCAAGAATCAACCATAGGCGAGGTTTAAAAATGGATAAAAAGACCCACGGCCCTGCCTTTGTGCGTTGCCTGATACCGCTCACCGACTGCCCATCCTGCGCTGGGAAGGGGATCATTCAGGGTGTGTTTCATCAGCTCGACTGCATTGGTTGCCACGCTTCCGGCCTGGTGCACGCCGTCACCCTGGAGCCGTTGCTGGTTGAAGATCTGGTGGTGCAGTTGGGTATGTTGCTGCGTCGGGAGCGTCACCTCGCAACCCTGGCTCCGGCGGCGAACGACACCGTCGAGCAGTACCAGCAACAGAACAGTCGCGGCGCCGGCCGCTCGTCTTACAAGGGGGATTGACCAATGGCCAGAACGAAGAACTTCACCGAGCGCACATCGGAAGACCTGCTGGAGCATTGGGGCCGCTGGGTGGTGTTGGGGTCTGGAGTATCCTGCTGCGCATCCCGTGAGAACACCCTACATACCCCGATGATCACTGATGACGATGCGCTCATGATGGATGGACTTATTGGTCGGCTGCGCAATCGCTACCCGGAAGCAGGGAACGTGATCATCAAGTACTACACGTCCCGTGATATCGACTTGATGACCGTCGGTAAGAGATTAGGGTTTGGCTATGGAAAAACCCAAGGCCTTTGGAAGGCGGGAGTTGCCTGGATCGATGGGGCTCTCGACCTACGCCGTCAGGCGGCTTAATTTCAGAGTTGGCGGTCTAGTAGCAATTTGCCTCTTCCACGTTCAAAATGCGATCCCCACCGATCGCCACGGAGAGCGATATGAATACTGTGACCGCCCCAACAAAACGCAATGTCAGCTTTCTTCTCGGGATTGGCATTTTGTTTCTCCCGTTTGTATTCGCCTGGTTTCTTCTAAGAAACGGACACTCTCTGCTGGCCCGGATTCTCGGTTTTGGTTGGCTTATTCTCGGTGTGCTTGCTATGGCTGGAACGCCATCTTCAACCTCGAGCCATAACAGTAATTCGGTAGCTTCCCAGGCGGCCGTCTCTTCCCCAGCTGCCGCCGCTCCCGCTGAGCCTATTAAGGCTTACACCGCCTCCCAAGTAGCATCGAGCTATGAAGAGAATACTGTCGCAGCCGATATGCAGTTCAAAGGAAAGAGAGTGCAGGTGTCTGGCCGGATCACTGATATCAACACTGATTTCATGGGTAAGCCTTATCTCGTATTGGCCGGTACAAATCAGTTCATGGGGCCTCAGTTTAAATTTGATAAATCAGACATGTCTGTCATGGCGACCCTGAAAAAGGGCGCAACAGTGAAGGTGATCTGCACCGGTAAGGGGGATGTTGTCAAAACGCCTATGTTTGAAGACTGCGAGATGTCGAAGTAACTACTTCGAAGGATGCTTGACAGCATCGATTTGAATCTATAGTTTTCACGTTACTTTGCGGTTTTTCCGCGAGCAAAGCCCAACCATCGAGTTGGGCTTTTTGCTTTCTACAGTTCTCTGAGCCTCGGCATTTGCCGGGGCTTTTTCATTTTCGGCTCCACCACACCCATTGCTCCAAGCTGGGAGTGCTGTTGGAGCCGATTTTTTCAAGACATGCCCCACGGAGTCGAGCGCATGGAGTTTCTACAGCGCCTGTTCGAAAAGCTCGACTGGGCATTTGCCGGACTGTTGGGTGCCATCGCTGCCAGCTTCTGGCACCGGGATGACCTGGTCGACCGCAAGGCTTGGGCAATTTTCATTTTCTCTGGCGCAGTCTGTGCGCATTACCTAACCGGCTTGATCAGCTCCTACTTCGGTGTGGTCGAGCCTCGCAGTGTCGCGGGTGTCGGGTTTCTACTCGGTACGTTTGGCGGATCATTAATCGCTGCAATCACCCGCGCAATTAAAGCCGCTGACCTCTGGGCGTTCATCCGCCAGCGGTTTGGGGGAGGCAACCCGCCATGAACTACGAACTGATCAGCTCCATCGCCTGCGGGCTGATAGCGCTGTGGGCAACTTGGTGCGTGTTGAGTGGCAAGGTACGGGACGGCATCCTTGGGAAGCTGATTTACTCAACGGTTGCCATCAGCGGCTTCGTGGTGATGACCCGCACTCAGAACGTTTTCATCGGTCCGACCACTGCTGGCGTGACGCTGCATGTGGCTCTGGCATTGGCAGGAGTTCGGCACGTGTTCATGGTTACCTGGTGGCAGAAGGTAAAGGCCTGGCTGTGTCGAACACTCAATTGCGAGCACTGCATTGGCTGTGACAGGCAGTACGGCCCGGACAAGATAGATCGCAGAAAGCACTAAATCGACGAGGTCAGGCATGGTCAAGATCGATGCCACCACCAATGTGGAAGAGTTGTCGAAAGCCTTGCGTACATTGGGTGCCAAGCAGTTGCCCTTCGCATTTGCGCTAATGACCACCCGGTTGGCCGTGTTGGTGAAGAAAGGCGAGCTATCCGTCATGCGGCAGCGCCTGGACCAGCCGACCAACACCACCATGAACAGCCTATATGTGCAGGTCGCCAAAAAGGAAAAGCCTGAAGCGCGAACTTTCTTCAAGGATGCGTGGACTTCTGGCGTTCCCGCTGACACCTACCTTCAGCAGGCAGTAAAGGGCGGTCGCCGCCCACATAAGCGCTTCGAGAAAGCGCTGATCGCTAAAGGCCTCATGAAGCCCGGGCAGTACGCAATCCCTGCACCGTCAGCACTTAACCAATTCGGCAACGTACCACGCGGCACGATCATGAAGATCCTGTCAGGCCTTGGTGCTGCCGAGACGGTCAGTGGTGTGCAGGCCAATGCCACAGGCAGCAAGCGCAGCAAGCGCAAGGGCAACGCCGACAAGTATTTCGCCGGCGATGTCGATGGCACACAGGGTATCTGGGAGAAGAGGAAGACCGCGTTCGGTGATGCCGTTCGACCTGTCTTTGTCTTCAGTGACAGCGAGCCTGGGTACCGAGTGATCCTTCCGTTCTACAAGATCGCAGACAACATCGTGAAGGCGAACCGAGAGCGAGAGTTCGCCAGCGCGATGGATCAGGCGCTGTCGTCAGCCCGGGGCTGACGTGCAGGGCAGGGGCCACCCCCCCCCTTTTGGGTCCTTCCCAGGCCCCCAGCCCCATGCGGGTAATTCGGGCCCCGCCCATCAAACATGTATGACCTTTTTTCAGAGGTTGGTTGTTGTTTAATCATGGCCAAAAACGAAACAACCAAACAGCGCGGGTGGTTGAACAAATCCGAGATGGCGTCGAGCCTCGGGATTTCCCCGCAAGCCTTTGACAAATGGGGAGTTGCGCCTGTCGCACGCATCGGTCGCGAGGCGTTCTACACCGTGCAGAACGTGGTCGATAACCGCGTTGAACACTCGCAGCGGAAACAACAACCGGCGGGTGAGGGAGCCGAAGGTGTCGATCCGATGATCGAGTACAAGCTGCTCGAAGAACGTCGCGGTCTCACCGCCGCTCAACGCATCGCCCAGGAGAAGAAGAACCTGGTCCTGGACAAGCAGCTGGTCCCGGTCCCGTTCGCCACATTTGCCCTTGCCAAAATCGCCGCACAGATCGGCTCGAAACTGGACACCGTCGGCAAGACCGTCACCCGTCGTCACCCAGAGGTTGACCCTCGAATCATCGAGTCGGTGGAGCGGGAGATCGCGCTTGCTCGAAACATTGCCGCCAGCTTTGGTGAGCAACTTCCGGAATTATTAGATGAGTACGTTGAGTCCATGGCTGAATGATCTGCGCAAGTCGATCAAGCTAGGACTCCAGGCGCTCTACAAAGAACCACCGCAAACCGCCGTCGAATGGGCGGATGCAAATTTCTACATGTCCGCCGAGTCCTCCTACAACGAGGGCAAATGGACGACAGAGCCGTTTCAGGTTGCGATCCTGAACAGCATGGGCAACGACCTGATCAACGTCGTCAACTTCATCAAGTCGGCGCGGATCGGTTACACCAAGCTGTTGATGGCCAATATCGGCTACAAGATCCAGCACAAGCGCCGCAACGTCATGATGTGGAGCCCGACTGACCCGGACGCCGAGGACATCAGCAAGAGCCACGTCAACGGCATGATCCGTGACGTGCCGGTGCTGGGCGACTTGGCTCCGTGGTTCGGGCGCAAGCACAGCGACAACACCCTCGACCAGAAGATATTCGCCAACCGGCGCACGCTCTGGATCCGAGGCGGTAAGGCCTCGCGCAACTACCGTGAGAAATCTGCCGACGAGGTGATCTACGACGAGCTCTCAAACTTTGACGAAAGCGTTGAAGGCGAGGGCGCGCCGATCACCCTGGGCGACAAGCGACTCAATGGCGCGATCTACCCGAAGTCAATTCGCGGCTCTACGCCGAAACGAGTCGGCTCCTGCCAGATCACCAAGGCCGTTGAAGAGTCGCCGTACCTGCTCAAGTTTCACATCAACTGCCCGCACTGCCGGCAGGAGCAGACGCTGAAGTGGGGCGGCAAGGATTGTGAGTTCGGCCTGAAGTGGGAAAAGAACGCACTCGGTGAAGCCGAGAAAGCTTGGTACGTGTGCGAGCACGCCGCCTGCATCATCTGGCACAACGAAATGGTTGAGGCCTCAAAGTCCGGCCGCTGGATCTGCGAACACACCGGTATCTGGACCCGCGACGGCATGGACTGGTTTGGTGTCGATGACGAAATCATCCGTACCCCGCGCTCGGTCAGCTTCAGTATCTGGGCGATCTACAGCACCTGGAGTACGTGGCTCAGCCTGGCTGAAGAATGGCTGAAGGTAAAAGGCGACGTCTCGAAGCTGATCACTTTCATCAACACCACGCGCGGCGAAACTTGGGACGACGACCAGGGAGAGAAACTCGACTCGGAAGTCCTGTACGGTCGCCGCGAAGTTTTTCCGCAGGTCCCGGCCCTTGGCCTGGTCCTGGTCGGCGGGATCGATACACAGGACGACCGTTTCGAGGGTCGTGTCTGGGCCTTCGGTCCAGGTGAGGAAGCCTGGCTTGTTCACCGCTTCATCCTGATGGGCGATCCGGCCAGCGAAGAGCTGCGTCGCAAGGTTGGCCTCGAGCTGCACCGGCAGTTCACCCGAGTGGACGGCACCCTCATGAAGGTGGAGCGCTGGACGTGGGACGCCGGCGGCCACTACGCGGACGAGGTTTATGCCGAGAGCCGCAAGCACGGCGTGCACTGGGTTGTTCCAATCCGCGGCGCGACCATCTACGGCAAGCCGATCGCGAACTTTCCGCGCACCAAGAACAAGGTGCACAAGGTCTTCCTCACTGAGGTCGGTACCGACAACGCCAAAGAGTTGCTCTACAGCCGGATGGGGCTCCCCGTCGATACGGCTGCATCCCAGGCCGGCGTGTCTCAGCCAGGGGTGGTTCACCTTCCTGCCAACGACGCGATCTGCGACGAATCGGAGGTGAAGCAACTCACCTCAGAAAAGAAAAAAGCAGCCATATCCAAAGGCAAGCGTGTGATGCGCTGGGACAGCGGCGGCCGTCGAAATGAGGCTCTCGACTGCTTCGTGTACGCGCTCGCCGCGCTGCGCATCTGCCAGCAGCGGTTCGGGCTCGATCTCGATCTGTTGGTCGCTGCTGTACCTGGTGGCAACGAACCGGACGCTGAAGAACGGCCGCGGAAGAAATCCTCTCACTGGAATAAAAACTGATGGCCTACACGATCGAGCAATACAGCGCCCTGCAGGCGGCCATCGCCGAAGGGGCGTTGTCGGTCCGCTATGCCGACAAGAGCGTCACCTACCGATCACTCGACGAGATGATGCGGATCCTCAAGCTGATGGCCACCGAGCTTGGACTGAACGCCTGCAACGATGGCGGCCGCCGGTACGCTTCGTTCTCGAAGGGGTACTGACATGGGGATGATTGATGATCTGTTCCCCGGGTTCGCGGCCAAACGTTCGGAAAGCCGGTTGAAGAAAGCTCGGACGGACATGGCGCTCAAGATGATTGAGCGCCGGTTTGAGGGCGCTGCTGGTGGTCGCCGTAATGACGGGTGGCGCGCAACGGGTGCCGATGCCAACGTTGAGAATGCTCCGGCTCTGGCCAAGCTTCGAAACCGGGCACGGGACCAGCGCCGCAACAATCCTTTCGGTGAACGCGGAATTACCGGTATTGCCGACAACGCTGTCGGGGCTGGGATTGTTCCGCTGCCATTGGCGAAGCGCGATCGTGACGGCTTGCGGTTGATGGACCTTTGGAAGGCTTGGGCTGAGACAACCGATTGTGATGCTGACGGCTTGGATAATTTCTATGGCCTGCAGCACATGCTCATGGAGGCTGTCGCTGAGAGTGGAGAGTGCTTGGTTCGCCGGCGCCGCCGCTTCAGCTCTGACGGACTCCCTGTCCCCGTACAGCTTCAAGTCTTGGAGGCCGACTTCCTCGACGAGTCGAAGGCGGACATCATCGGCTTGAACCGCATCATCCAGGGTGTCGAGTTTGATGCTCTTGGCCGTCGTGTCGCGTACTGGTTGTTCGATGAGCACCCTGGTGCCAACGCAGTTTGGGGCTCCCTGCAATCGCGCCGGGTGCCGGCCGAGGATGTGATTCACGTCTTCTTGCGCAAACGCCCGGGCCAGGCGCGCGGTTACAGCTGGCTGGCCCCGGTCATTCAGCGCATGCGTAACTTCGACGAGATGGAAGACGCCGTGATGGAACAGGCGAAGATTGCCTCCTGCTTCGCCGCGTTCGTCACGAAGGATGAAAACAGCGGGTCGGGTGCCGGCAAAAAACCGCCGCTGATTGACCGCGTCGAGCCCGCGATGGTGCAGGAGCTTGGATTTGGTGAAAGCGTCACCTTCGGCACACCTCCTACTTTCAATGGCTACACCGCGTATTCATGGCAGCAACTGCATGCCATGGCTGTTGGCCTGGGCGTTCCTTATGAACTGCTCACGGGTGACCTAAAGGGCGTCAACTTTTCCAGCGGGCGAATGGGCTGGCTGAACTTCGCCCGGCGTGTGGACGTGTGGCAATGGCGGATGCTGATCCCCCAGCTATGCGATCAGGTTTGGCGGTGGTTCATGGAAGCACAGATCCTGCTGCCTGGCGGCGTGACCGATGACGTCAAGGCCTATTGGGTTCCGCCTCGGCGCGACATGGTCGACCCGAAAGCAGAAACAGAAAACGTCATCACCCGCGTTCGCAATGGCCTCACCACTTGGCCAGATGCCTTGCGCGAGCTCGGTATCACGGACCCAAAACGCCACGCCGAGCAAATCAAAAAAGCAAACGAAATGATCGACGAGTTCGGGTTGGTGCTGGATTGCGACCCGCGCCGAGTTGCGGCCGCCGGTTCCCCGAGCCAGCCACAAACCACAGAAGAGAAACCAGACGATGCCGACTCCGAATCAGGTGATGACGCGAAAGACACATGAGACGCCGGCGTTCAGCCTTCGTGCGGCCGTACGGCCTGGCTCAGTCGATATCGACGCGCGAACTGTCGAACTGACTTGGACGACCGGCGCTAAAGGTCGGCGCTGGTCTTGGGACGTCGGCAGTTACATGGAAGAGCTGGACGTTAGCGACGGCGCAGTCCGTCTTGATCGGCTCAACAACGGGGCGCCGCTGCTCGATACCCATAACCAGTACCAGCTGAGTGCAGTTCTGGCTGTTGTAGAGCGGGCCTGGCTGGAGGGTGGCGAGGGTCACGCTCTTGTCCGGTTCAGCAAGCGTGAAGATGCAGACGTGGTCTTCAAGGACGTTGTCGACGGCATCCTTCGGAACATCAGTGTCGGCTACGCCGTTCACCGTTACGAAGTTGTCGAGGCGGAAGACGACAAGCTACCCACGTACCGCGCTGTCGATTGGGAGCCACTGGAACTCTCCTTGGTCCCGATCGGCTTCGACGATGGGGCAAAGGTTCGCAGCGCCAAAACCCCGGCCGAGTACGAAGGCCAGCGATTCAACACCATTTTTGAAGTTCGGTCAGCTGTTGAGCCGACCGTAGAACCGGCCGCCGTGCCTACTATCCAAGAGGAAGATGCAATGACCGAAGAAGAGAAGCGCGCGGCCGAGGACAAGCTTCGCCGTGAAGCCGCTGAGGCCGAGCGCCTGCGCAGCCTCACCATCCGCACCATGGCGCGCAAAACGCAGATCGATGACGATGTTTTCGTCGAAGACCTGATTGCTCGCGGTGTTCCGGTAGCGGAGGCGAGTTCAGCTCTGATCGACAAGCTGGCCGAGCGTCAAAACAAGGATCAGCCGGAAACCCGCAACAGTCAGCCAACTGTGGTCACCGGCGGTTTGGACGTGTCGGTACTCAACGCCAAGCGCTCTGCCATGCAGAACGCCCTGCTGCATCGTTGCGACTCCAGCGTCAAGCTGGAAGAAACCGGCCGAGAGTTCCGCGGAATGCGCCTGGTCGACATGGCTCGCGAGTTCGTCGAGATGGCCGGCGGAAATGCGCGCGGCATGACTCCGCAAGAACTGGCTCGCGCCGCCCTTGGCTGTGACCGTCAGGCCGTGCGCGCGGCCGGCATGCACTCCACCAGCGATTTCCCACTGCTGCTGGGCAGCACCGTCAATCGCACCTTGCGCGATGCCTACACCAATGCACCGCAGACCTGGCGTCCGCTCGGCCGTCAGACCACTGTGCCGGACTTCCGTGCCGTGACTCGCGCTGCGCTGGGCGACATTGCTGCGCTGGAGCAGGTCAAGGAACACGGCGAGTACAAGTACGGCACGCTGTCCGAGGACGGGGCCCCGATCAAGGTCGCCAAGTTCGGTAAGATCATCGCCATCACCTGGGAAACCATCGTGAACGATGACCTGGGCGCGCTCACTCGTATCCCGGCAGCCCTGGGCAATGCCGCTGCTGCAACCGAGTCCAATGTGGTCTGGGCACTTCTGCTCGGTAACCCAAACTTCACTGACGGTACTCCGTTCTTCGACGCGGCCCACGGCAACGTTGCAGGGAGCGGCGGTGCCATCAATACCACCACCCTGGCTGCAGCTCGCGCAGCGATGCGCAAGCAGAAGAGCAAGGCGGGCGAGTTCCTCAACCTGGCCCCAGAGTTCTTGGTTGTCGGCCCTGACAAAGAGCTCGAGGCGTACCAGTTCACCAGCTCCAACTACGTGCCAGCGAAGAACGCCGACATCAACGATGTCCGTAACGCCTCGCTGACCGTGATCGTGGATGCTCGCATCACCGGTAACCAGTGGTACCTGTACGCAGCTCCTGGTGCTGTCGACACCTTCGAATACGCATACCTCGAAGGCGAGCAGGGCGTATTCACGGAGACCCGCGAAGGTTTCGAAGTCGACGGGATGGAAATCAAAGCCCGTCTGGTGTTCGGCGCCGGCTGGATCGATTACCGCGGGGCGTACAAAAACCCAGGCGCGTAACTCGCCTGTTCGACCTGAACCCCAAAGGGCGCCGCGTGGCGCCCTTTTTGTTATCCAGTTCCAGTCTCTGAAGGGGACCTTGCATGAAGACTTTCATCCAGCACGGTGACTGCATCACTGTCATCGCTCCTGCCGGCGGCACCGTATCGGGCGAGCTCTACAAAGTCGGCGCGTTCATCGGCGTTGCGGCTACCACTGAAGCAGCTGGCGCGCCGGTGGTATTGAAGCTCTGCGGTGTGTTCGGCCTGACCAAAATCAGTGCGCAGGCCTGGGCCCAGGGCGATCTCATCTACATGAACACCACCAGCCGGGCGCTCACCAACGTTTCTGCTACCGGCTTGGTTCTGGTCGGCGTGGCCACCGAGATCGCGGCCAACCCGAGCGCGACCGGTGCCTGCCGTCTCAACGGCGTCTCCGCTCCGGCACCGGTGTAATGGGCTGGGCCTCAATGGCCCAGCGCATGCTTGGCGTTTCGATCCGCACCTTCAGCGAGCCATCAGCGACCCTCGATCCTGAGGGCGCTGTGTACTGGCTGACCGATGGGGTAGAGCCCGGTGTGCCTCTGGCCCAAGCCGTTTTCGATACCGCTCACGTCTCAGTTGATCCAGAGACAGGGGCGCCGGTATCGAGCAGCAACCCTATCCTCGGCGTTCGCCTGGTAGATCTTCCCAACAAACCAACGAGCCGTGACCGCGTCCAGGCTCGCGGCGTTTTGTACACCATCAACGACGTACAGGCCGATGGTGTAGCAGGTGTGACGCTCTTCCTCCGTAAGGTTTAAACATGGCTCACCCACGAGAACTGATCCGCAAGCAGGCCGTTGCGGTCTTGCTGGGCGCCACCAATGCCGGGGCCAGTGTATATGCCAGCCGCGTAGCGCCTCTGATTTCAAACGGCTGGCAGAACGAACTCCCTGCCATCATCGTTTACACGATGGACGAGTCGGCCGAAATCTTTAACCAAGCTCCCCGGGAGTACCGGCGCCGAGTTGAGTTGGTGGTGGAGATCCATGCTGAAGGCAACGTAGCGCTGGACGACACCCTCGATACGCTGGCTCGACAAGTCGAACGCCTGCTGCTCATGGATGACACCCTTGGCGACACCGTCAATGACCTGCAATACGTGCGTTCGCGCATGGTGCTGCTCGATCAGTCGGAGCAGTTGACCGGTGCCTGTCGCCTCATCTTCGAGGCTGAGTACTTCGACCGCCACCCCGACGACCTATTCAACGAAAGCCTGCCGGGCCTGAACACGGTTACGACCGAGTACAGCCTGGACAACGCGCAGCCGGATCCGGCTGACCGCGCCAAAACCATCATCGAGGACCTGAACCCATGACCACGCGTGTGCTCGTGAAGCCGGCCGAGGGCCGCCTGGTGCGACATCCCGACACCTATGAACAGATCAAGCCGGAAGGTTTGCCTGTGGAACTGAACAGTTACTGGATCCGCAAGGAAAAGGCCGGTGACGTCGTTATCGAAAAGGCTGTAGTACAGGCCGAAACCAAGGGTGAAAAACAATGACCATTGGAATGGATACGATTCCTGGCGCAGGCACACTCCGCAAGCCTGGCGTGTACAGCGAAATCGACAACAGCAAGGCGGTGCGCGGGCCTCAACCTGTCAGCTATCGTCGATTGCTGATTGGTCAAAAGCTCGCCGCCGCGCCGGCCGCTGCCAACACCCTGATTCGCATCACCAGCCCAGCCCAAGCCGACACTCAATTCGGTAAGGGATCAATGCTGGCCGGCATGGTCCGCGCCGCGATGGCCATCGACACCTATACCGAGCTGCAAGTGCTGCCGGTGATCGACAATGCTGCGGGTGTGGCCGCTACAGCCACCCTCGCATTCACTGGTACCGCGACTGCCTCGGGCACCATCGAACTGATGGTTGCTGGCCGCCGTGTGTCCGTGGGCGTGATCAGTGGGGATACTGCGACGGCCATTGGCGCTGCCGTGGTCGCGGCGGCCACTGCCGCTGATGACATGCCCGTCACCGCAACTGCCACAACTGGTACCGTCACGCTGACCAGTCGCCACAAAGGCGAGGCGGGAAATACTCTCAACGCCCGGGTGAACTACTACACCGGTCAAGCTTTGCCAGCAGGTGTGGCGGTTACCATCAGTGCCTTCGCTAGCGGTGCCGGTAATCCGGATCTGGGCGCCGCGCTAGCCGCCTTGGGTGATGAATGGTTCCAGGTCTGGGGACTGCCATATTCCGACGCAGCAACGCTGGCCACGGTGAAGACCGAGCTCAACAGCCGCTTCGCCTGGGATCGCGAGATCGAGGCGCATGCCTTCACTGCCGCGCGCGGTACGCAAGGTTCGCTCGGCACGCTGGGCGACAGCCACAACAATCAGCATCTGGTCATCATGATGGCCAACGATGAGCCCATGCCTGCGTATGAGAAGGCGGCCGAAACCATGGCCATTGCCGCTCTCTATGCTGCGATTGACCCGGCACGCCCGATTCAGAACCTGCAATACGCGTGGTGCCTGGCGCCGGCGGCTGCCGACAAGTTCACCAATCAAGAACGCAACCTGCTGCTGTTCGATGGTATCGCCACCAGCAAGGTCAACAACGACGGCACGATGGTCGTTGAGCGGCTGATCACTACCTACAAAACCAACACCGCCGGCGGCGCTGACATCAGTTACCTGGACAGCGAAACCCTGTTCACCCTGATGTACATCCGCCACGACTGGCGCGACTACATCCTGCGCAAGTACCCGCGGCCCAAGCTGGCCAACGACGGCACCCGCTACGGCGTTGGCCAGCCTGTTGTCACGCCGGTGGTAATGAAGGCTGAGGCCATCTCGAAGTTCCGCGAGTGGGAACGCCTGGGGCTCGTCGAGAACATGGCGGACTTCAAAGCAAACCTGATCGTCGAGCGGAACGAAAGCGACCCGAACCGTATGGACGTGCTGTTGCCGCCGGACCTGGTCAATCAGTTGCGCATCGTCGCCAACAAAATTCAGTTCCGCCTGTAACGGCGAATCGCCAGGAGATAAACCATGGCAGGCAAAAACCGCGTCGGCGGGACTATCGCGTTGAAAATTAATGGCGATATCTACTTCGCCAAGGGCAACTTCACCTACAACATCGGCAAGCCGAAGAAAGAAGGCATTGTTGGTTCTGACGTCGTCCACGGCTACAAAGAAACGCCGCAGATGCCGTTCATTGAGGGTGAAATCACCGATCGCAACGAGCTCAGCCTAGAAGAGCTGGTCACGCTCGACGACGCCACCATCACGCTGGAACTCGCCAACGGCAAGGTCATCACCCTGAGTGAAGCCTGGTACGCGGGCGAGGGCACCGGCAACACCGAAGAAGGCAACATTGCTTGCCGTTTTGAAGGCATGTCTGCCGAGGAAGTCTCGTAATGGCAAAGGAAAAAACGATTCAATTGGTCGAGCAGGTCACCTTCGGCAAAGAAACATTTAGCGAACTGACCGTCACCCGCAAGCTGAAGTACCTGCGTGGCCACGCGCTGCGCGTCACCTCCGACGGCAAGGGCAGCGGCGGTGTCGATATCGACTTCGCCACGCTGATCGACCTCGGCGCCAAGATGGTCGGTCATCCGCCTGCGCTGATCGAGGAGCTGAGCGAGGACGACCAGGCCGCCGTGATTCAGGAGGCACGCGATTTTTTGCTGAAGCACCTCGGGGGTGGCAGTCAGGAGTGACTGTCGTCGTCAAGGTCATGAGTGTTCAGCCGTCGGAAGTCATGGAGATGGATTTCGACGAGCTGAACTGGTGGCTTGAGCGCACCGAGGAATGGGTTGAATGGCAGACAAAGGCTACTCCCTAAGCTTAATCATCAAGGCCGTCGACCGAGTCACCGCTCCATTGCGCGGGATCTTCGGCAAGGTCAAGGCGGCCAGCGCCGGAATTACCGGGGCGCTCGATCGGGTTGGTCTGCCGGTCTTCACCAACAGCCTGAAAAATGTTGGAGGTGCCATCGGCGGGGTCGGCAACGCGGTCGCGTCAAGCACCAAGAGATTGCTTGGACTCGGGGCGACACTCGGCATTACCGGCGCAGCACTGAACCTGTTCTTTCAAGGTTTTGCCGATGCTACTGGCGCGATTGGCGATACAGCCGAGCGGACCGGCATCAGCCGCGAGCGGTTCCAGGAGCTGAGTTTTGCGGCGAAGTTGACAGGGTCATCCGCAGAAACTCTCGGCGGCGCTTTGCAGAAAATGCAAATCAACGTCGGCGCCGCGACGGCAGGCTCGAAAGAACTCAAGGAGATGTTCAAAGGCCTGGGGATCAACATCAAGGATGCATCCGGCAAGCTGAAGAGTTCGGATGCACTGTTCGATACCTTCGTCGATCGCATCTCGAAGATCAAAGACCCATCGCTCCAGGCCCAAGCCGCCGTGAAGATCTTCGGCAAAAGTGCAACCGAGCTGCTGCCGCTGATCCGTGGCGGCGGTGCGGGCATCAAGGAAATGGCAGACGAGGCTCGTCGCCTGGGTTTGGTGATCTCCGATAGCGCGGTTCGTGAGGGCGAGACCTTCGGCGATACCCTGGACACCTTGCATGCTGCACTGAGTGGCGTGGGCAACACCATCGGCAGTGCGCTGGTTCCGCAGTTGAACAAGCTTGGTACCCAACTGATCGAGACCATCGTGAAGTACCGGCCGCAGATCGAGGCGTTCGCCACTGCGTTTGCGGCGAACCTGCCTGGCAACATTGAGCGGGTGACCGGCTTCCTGGGTGATCTCTACGACGGCGTGCAGCCGGTCATTCGTGTTTTCGGGATGCTGTCGGACACCTTTGGTGGCGCCAACGTGGTGCTTGCCGCCGTTGGCACTTACATCGGGGGAGGGCTTGTGGTGAGTCTGTACAGTCTCGCCGTCGCACTGAAGGGCGTCGGTGTCGCCATTCTTACGACGCCGGTCGGATGGTTCCTGGCTGCGATCGCTGCCATTGGCGCGGCGGCATTCATCATCTACAAGAACTGGGACACCATCGTCGCGTTCTTCGAAGAGAAATGGGCTGGCGTGAAAGCCGCTTTCAGTGACGGCATCATCAACGGCATCTGGAAGCTGTGGAAGGAATTCAACCCCGTCACGCTCATGATGGAGAGCTTCAATGGCCTGATCAAATACCTGACGGGCTGGGACCTTGGCGCAATCCTGGGTGCAAAAATCTCCGAAGCAGTTGCCGCCATCAAGAATGGCTTGCCTGACTGGGCCAAGAACCTTCTGGGTATTGATGGTGCAAGTGTCGGCGGTGGCGTTGAGGGTGGCGCGCCCGCGGCTGCCACTGGTGCGGCCGATACAGATCTGGGTCGCCGGGCCGCGCAGATCGGTCAAAACGCTGTTCAGCAAATGGCCCAACCGCCGCAAGCGGTCAGGGTTCAGGTCGACCTGAACAACGTGCCGGCTGGCTCCAAGGTGAAGACCGAGGGCAGCCAGGGCGCGACCTTCGACACCGATATCGGGTATTCAATGATGGCCCCATAACCGGAGCTCCCCATGGCTTGGAGAGACAACTACCGCGCCGCGACTTTTCGCGGCGTGGGCTAATGAGATGGTCACCCCCACACCCTGCGAGGGCTACGCTTTCGCAGGG